>JBATYB010000234.1:0-2919 GCA_049673825.1 Methylocella sp.
CGGTCCGCGTATCCTTCAAGCCGGCCAGCGCGACAATATCTCCCGAATAGGCTTCCTTGATATCCTCGCGGTTATTCGCGTGCATGAGAAGCATGCGCCCGACCCGCTCCTTCTTGTCCTTGGTCGAATTCAAGACGGTGGTGCCCGACTCGACGTGGCCCGAATAGACACGGCCGAAAGTAATCGTGCCGACAAAGGGATCGTCCATGATCTTGAAAGCGAGCATGGAAAAAGGGTCCTTGTCGCGCGGCAGCCGGACCACTTCGGCGCCGGTCTCCATGTCGACCCCCTTGATCGCCTCGCGGTCGACCGGCGATGGAAGATAGTCCACAACGGCGTCGAGCAACGGCTGGACGCCCTTGTTCTTGAACGCCGCGCCGCACAGAATCGGGATGAAGGCGATGTCGCGAACCGCCTTGCGCAAGAGACGCCTCAAGGTCGCGGTGTCCGGTTCCAGCCCATCGAGATAGGCGGCCATGACACCGTCGTCGAGCTCGACCGCCGCCTCGATGAGGATGTGCCTGTAGTGCGCCGCCTTGGCTTTCAGATCTTCCGGGATTTCCGCGTCGGCATATTTGGCCCCGAGCGCCTCGTCTTCCCAAACCACGGCTTTCATCCGGACGAGATCGATGATGCCCTTGAATTCGGCTTCCGATCCAAGCGGCAGTTGAATGCAGACCGGGCGGCCGCCGACCTTGGTTTTGATCTCCTCGACGCAGCGATGGAAATCGGCGCCGGTCTTGTCCATCTTATTGACGAAGACGATGCGCGGCACATTGTATTTCTCGGCTTGCCGCCAGACAGTCTCGGTTTGCGGCTCCACGCCTTGGTTGCCGTCGAGGACGCAGACGGCGCCGTCAAGCACCCGGAGCGAGCGCTCGACCTCGATCGTGAAATCGACATGGCCGGGCGTGTCGATGATGTTTAGGCGCTTGCCGTTCCAATACGTCGTCGTCGCGGCGGACGTGATCGTGATGCCGCGTTCCTGCTCCTGCTCCATCCAATCCATGGTGGCTGCGCCGTCATGGACCTCGCCGATCTTATGCGATTTGCCGGAATAATAGAGAATCCGCTCCGTCGTCGTCGTCTTGCCCGCGTCGATATGGGCCATGATGCCGAAGTTCCGGTAATCCTCGATCGGATGGCTGCGGGGCATAACAAGATCCCTTGAGGCGGAAAACCGCTCACCTAAGTTTTCTACCAGCGATAATGCGAGAACGCGCGGTTGGCTTCCGCCATGCGATGCGTGTCTTCCCGTTTCTTGACCGCATTGCCGCGATTATTGGCGGCGTCCATCAACTCCGCCGACAGCCGATCGACCATCGTCTTGTCGTTGCGGCCGCGCGCGGCGTTGATGATCCAGCGAATGGCAAGCGCCTGGCGGCGCTCCGCGCGGACCTCGACCGGCACCTGATAGGTCGCGCCGCCGACCCGGCGAGAGCGAACCTCGATCGCCGGAGCGACATTATCCAAGGCCTGCTTGAAGACCGGAAGCGGCTCCGACCGCATCTTCTGCTCGATAATGTCGAAGGCGTCGTAGACGATCGCCTCGGCGATCGACTTCTTGCCGTCGTACATGATCGAGTTCATGAACTTGGTGAGAATGACATCCGCGAACTTCGCGTCCGGAATGACTTCCCGCTTTTCGGCGCTATGGCGGCGCGACATCGTTAGGCTCCGTCGGATCCCATTAGGTTGTTCAAAGGCCACAATTGTCAAATGCGACGACTACCCTGAAACTCCAGCTTCCAGCTGTCTCAAAATTCACCCGAAATTCATTTCGGCCGCTTGGCGCCGTATTTGGAACGCCGCTGCTTGCGGTTCTTGACGCCTTGGGTGTCGAGCACGCCGCGCAGAACGTGATAGCGCACGCCGGGCAGATCCTTCACCCGGCCGCCGCGGATCATGACCACCGAATGCTCCTGCAGATTATGACCCTCGCCCGGGATATAGCCGATCACCTCGAGACCATTGGTCAAGCGGACCTTGGCAACCTTGCGCAACGCCGAATTCGGCTTTTTCGGCGTTGTCGTATAGACCCGCGTGCAGACGCCCCGCTTCTGCGGGCAGGCGCCGAGATGGCGCGCCTTTTCGCGATAGGTCTTTTCCTGCCGCGGCTTGCGGATCAACTGACTGATCGTAGGCATCCCTGCTCTTTCCCGGTCTTTCCACCAAGCCATCGCCGGGCAGCCCCGGCGCGGCGATAAAATCAACCCTCCGGCTCGGCGGCCGGGAATGCCATCAAGGCAAACGCCATAGCGCCCTAAGCCCGCCAAGGCTTCCGGCGCCGGCATTTGGCAGAGGATCACGGCATCGGATACCGCGTTCTTGCCTCTTGTCGATCCAAGCGATCTCTTGGATCTATGGTGATTGTCAAGCCGCTGGGTACGACAGCGTTTAGGTTTGAAAAGTCCGGGACGAGGCGCCCCGAAAGCAAAACCTACGGCCTGTTCGAAGTCGGCGGAACTTAATAGCGCCCGTCTGGCGCGTCAACCCTCATTCGCAGGAAAAATCAATCAACGAGACTTTGCCCTGGCCGTGAGCGCCGGGGCCGAAGCGTTGCTCGAGCCTGATCCGCGGAAGCGGAACCCGGTCGCGCGATCAAGATCATGGGAAAACAAAGGGCTTTGAGCGTGATCCTATTCCATCGGATCGGATCGCGCTCGCGCATCGCGCGCGGCTCGTGAAAGGCGCCCGACGAATGTTCCCGGCGCGAAGCATCGGCCAAGACAGAGTCGATTAACTTAGGCGGGTTGGGCGCGACGATGCCGGGCGGCGAGAGCGTGCCAAAAATCCGCGAAAACCGTGCGCCGCCGCGGAAATATCCGTCGAAATCAGCCCCGCAACGTAACCGAGCTCAAGGCTTGCGATCAGCAGGCCAATTCCCAAGAAAAAGTCTAACCATGTATGCCCCGCAAC
>JBATYB010000235.1:0-9209 GCA_049673825.1 Methylocella sp.
ACTTCTTTGCGATCTTATCACCTTGGTCTTGAGTCAACGCCCACGCCCGCTCGACACCGGAACCAAAAGCAAATGCGACAACAACCGCCAACGGGATCATTTTGCAAATAGTTTTCATACCGTCATCTCCTCCCCTAAACTCGTCGGCCGCCCCCGCAAGGCGTGAATGCGAATCGCGCCCACACTGATGCGGAAGATATCGACGGCGAGACTATTGAGACTCGAATTGCCGCTTTCGACGGATTTTGTCAATGCCAAGCCCCCGGTTTGGAGGAGCCCGCTGAAGTCAAGCGCGAAGGCGTTGTGCCTATGCCATCGTGCTCCCTTTGATTCCGCAGGGTTTTACCGAAATCAGGCAACCGCTTTCCGGAACCGGGGCACGCTCAAAACTCGCGGGCAACCCCGGAAGCTTCCGAAACAGGCAGCGGATTCGCCGGCACCGCGCCGGGTGCCGGGAGAGCGACGGTCATGGTCTGGCTATTTTTCTCGACGGTCATCGTCCGCGCATCGACCGAGCGCAAAATCCATCCCGAGGCCGCTTCGCCGACATGGAGACGAACGAGAGTTTTTGTGGTGCGGTCGAGCACGACCGCGACATTTTTCGGGGTGCCGATCGCGGTTCCGACTAGGGTGAGGAGCGGCTGCTCGGGTTTGGCTGGTTTGGGCGGCGGCGAGGCCGCGGCTACCCGCTGGGCCACGACCGGCGGCATGGGCGGCCGCCGTGACGCCGAAAAAATCGGCCGTTCCCTCGTGGCGTCCAGCGCGCTAATTGGAATCCCCCAGAGCGGATTGCCGCCCGGCGGGGCGTGCCGCGCGCCCGCATCCTTGGGGGCGCCAGGGAGTTGCTCCGCGTTTGGACTGGTTTGATCCGCGGCCTTTTCCCGCAGGGTCGCGCCGGCCGCCTGGCCGATCGCTTCGTTCCCGGAAAAAGCGCCCATTGCCACGATCACGCAAGCGCAAAACCTTATCATTTGGTCACCTGCCATCGTCCCGAGACATCGATTTGCACGCGCATCCGCGCAGCTTGCGTCTCAACGCCTGCTCCACCACCCGATTGCGGCATTTGTACCACGAGTTGGTCGATAAACAAAAACGGCATTCCCGATTCCAGATCGTAAAGCAACTGCTGCAATGCGCTCTGGCCGACCTCGCAGTTTGCCGAGAGGCTGACGTAGCCTTGTTTCGCTTGCGACCCTTGCAAATCGACCTGCGAGGACAGCACATTCCCACCGGCATCCCTGACGGCGGCGACGACCCGCTGTTGCAGCGCGGCGCCGGCGACTTCCACGGTCGGCCCTTCCAGAAACGGCGAGCCGGACCTGCCAGACGCGAAACCGGACGGCCCGGTGGAAAACTTGCGGCCTTCGAGCCGGCCGAGCAAATCCGCGGCGGCCGTGTAATCCGCGTAATCGCCGGCAAGGCTTGCAAGCGCGAGCCAGGTAAGAACGGCGAAACTCACGACGAGGGCGGCATAACCCAAAAGCGGCAGAACGTGCGCACGGGTAAAAAGCTTTTGGATCGGATGGGTGCGGAGCATGGCGCTGTTCATAGACCTGGCGTGTAAACCGGCTCGATGTGAGCCTCGATGGAGAAACGCTCGCCCGACTCCGATGGCGATCGCGTTGTCGGGGCAAAAAAGGTCGCGCGGCTAAAATGCGAGGTCTGTTCGATGAGGCGGATCAAGGATGGGGCATCTCGCGTCACGCCGACGATCTGCATCTTGTCGCCAAGAATTCTGAGCTCGGTCAAATAAGTATCGTCCGGCAGCACCCGCGACAGGGCTTCGATGACAATGACGCTCGATGGCGTTTCATGCTTGTGCCGTTGCAATTCAAGCGCCGCCTCGCTCGTCCCGTCGTGACCCGGTTGGATCGCGGCGCGGCGCTCCGCGATGCGGCGCGTCAAATCGTCCCGTTGCGTCTCGATCACGCCGCCGACGACGGCACTCGCCGCGACCGACACCGCGCTAAAGGCGCCCGCGGCGGCAAGGAGCCCGATCAGAACACGCCGGATGCGGCGCTGGCCTTCCGCCTGTCCGGTCTTCTGTTCGCATATCTTAATGGCCGCGATATCCGGCCGCGGTTGTTGCAATGCTGCCAATACAACGATCGAGTCGGCGCCGAGACCAGCGATCGCGCTTATGAACGGCGCGATCAGCGTCTGCGCCGTCGCGGCGATCGTGACGGCCATCCGGTCGTTGGCGGTTTCGGCCGAAGGATGCCAACCGAAGGCCGCATCGGCGGCACTCCACGGCGTCAGGCGGTCGATCTGGGCGCGGACAATGCCTTCGAGGAATTCCGAGGCACGGCGCGGTAATTCGAGCAGCCGGAACATGAAACGATTGGGTTGCAGCACGAGCTCGACTTGGGCGCCGCGCAATATTTCCGCCAGTTTGGCGGAAACGGAGGCATCGACATGTCCGTCGACGATGTGAATTTGCTCCCCAGCCGAGTCCCAAGCTTCCCTTTGCGAGGTCCCGTGCAGCACGAAAGCGCCGTCCTGCTGCTCGACGAGCTGATAGAGACGCCTTGAGCGCAAGGATTCACGGCCCTCGACGATCGTCGCCGCGACACGGTCGATCCAGCGGGACAACGCTTCGACAATTGCGCGATAGGAGTTCATTCAATCTCCGTTGCCGGTCGGCACTCAGACGGGGCCGTCAAAGTCGTCGCGCCAGGCTAGGATGCGATAGGGCTCGGGGCTATTATCCTCGGTGATGAGGAGGACGGCATCGGCGTTCACCTTGCGGCCGGTGTCAAGGGTGACGTGAACGGCGGCCCGTGTCGCCTTGCGCCCGCCGACCGCGACACTCGAACCCGCCGCGCCAAGCAGACTCAAAACCGCTTGCGGATTTTGGGGATCGCGTCGCGTGAGAATAGCTGCGGCCAGGTTCGGGTTCATGCCGGGCAAGGCCGCGACCACCTCTGGCGCGGCCTCGTTGACATCGATCTCCGCCCGGCCGTTGAAAATCGTCACAAAGGGGAGCGCGTTGTCCACGAGCGCCGCCGGCACTCCCCGCACAAGGCGCAATTCGGCGGCATTTTGAAAGGGGGCCTGCCGCGGCCCGTAGTTTAAGCCCGCGGACTTATATGCCTCGGCTTCCTGGTTCTGATTGCCCGGCCCCGGTTTTGTCCGCCAGGCAATGATGTGATCCGCATAGGAATTCGCGTCCTCCGGCTTTGCGCCGAGCACAACGCACAAGCCGGAAAGCAATGCCTTGGGTGCGAGGTTGAGGTCGATTCGCGCCCCCTCGGAACGAAACGCCACGCCAACATGGGATCGTCCCAGCTGGACGTCGAAGGCGCCCGAAGTTGGGCGCGAAGCGTCGTCGAACCCGATCAACCGGTAGGCGGTGAGCTCGAGCCCCGCGGCAATCAGAGCTTCGGTCTGAAGCCTGGAGTCGTACACCCGCGCGGCCATCGCCGTGTTGCCGACATACACCGCGTAGACGGCGGCGAGCGCAGCGAGGGCGGCGAGAATCCAGAGCACCGCGACGATGATAAAGCCGTCCGCGGCTGGAGCATTCCTAAGTTCCGGTCGAGGCATTACAAGCCTCTTGAGTTTCACTTTGCCGCACGGAAAGCCCTCGCTCGAGTTGCCTTGAAAGGGCCTTGAGCCGTCTGAAGCCCCGCGCCTGATTGAAAAATACCATTGAAGAGTACCAAACGGTGCGATAGGGAACGACTAGGCCGAAATCGCAACAGGAAGCGAGTTTAGGGGGTGGGAGCCTATAACTCCTACCCCCTGGAGTTTTTTGGCCCCGCTGGGCCGAAGATAATTTAGCGTCCGTTTTTTTCTACTTTACGAGTTAGAGGCCCCTCTATTACGGGTGCGGATTTTTTACACTCGCCTTGGTGGCCATAGCGGCGGCGGCCTTTGCATTTGCGGCTTCGGAAGCAGCCGACTTAAAAGTAGCTGCGGCGGTTCCGGGATCATACCCGAAGTAGGGCCCGTAAACTTTGTTACCACAGTAATTTAGATTGGGATCTACGCACCAGACGGATACGGACCCGCCGGTTTCCCTCCAGATTACGCGGATATAGCTGGAGCCGTCGGTGTCTGCGCTAAGTGCGTCCGCGGTCCAGCCAGCGTATGGCCCGTACAATACGGAAGTAACGTAATTTAGATTTGGATCTACCTTCCAGAGAGATATAGATCCGTTGGTATTTCTCCACAGCACAACTGTATTGTTATCTGCGTTCGTGGTAAGCGCTATCGGGAGCCATGTGTCGTAAGGGCCATATACTGTGGACGTGACGTAATTCAAACTGTGATCGAGTTTCCACAAGCTAATACGGTTGTCCGTACCCCTCCAAAGCAGGCGCGTGTTCGCATCGCCGCCGATGCCGCTGGTTTGCGCCGACAGGGTGCCAGGTTGGATAGTAGCACAGACTGTAATGACCGCCACTACCGCTAAAAACTTCTTAAGTGCGTTCATCATAATTCTCCTTTTAGCAATGCGTGTTAGAGCGCTGGATCGCCCTGACACGGCCCATGTTTTTTTGCCGATGCGGGCAGACTCTTGCCCCGCATCGCCCGGATTGATTGGCACGAAACCGCTTCCCCCGCACCCCCTCTTTAGGGGTTGACAATGTTGCTAATCGTTCACCGCGTGCGGCGGCGCCAGAGGGGGTTCCGATGGGCGCGGCCGGACACCTAATCAGTTTGACGCGAACCGGCATCCCCTTGAAAAATCCGGCCAAAGTCCCTTGCACCAGTTGGGCGGCCAGGGCCGCTTGGGGCCGAGCGGCTTACTGGGGCGGCGGTCCAGGCACGGGCTGTGCCGTCCCGGGCTGCGCCGTCCCGGGTCCGTTTGGGATCGCTCCGTTATTTTTGCCGCCGCAAGCGGTTCCGGTGCCCCGCACGCATTCGGCCGGCGCATTCACATTGAGAAGCGTCGCCGTCGAGGCCGGCAAGATCTGGTCGGTCACGGCATTGCGAACAGTCACGCGGACCGCATTTGGCAGTTGCACGACATCATGCCAGGTTTCGTGCCAGATGCGGTCGCTGCCGGCGAAGGCGAAGGAAACGTGAAACGGCGGGCGCACCAGCACGATCGGATTGGTGAACTCAAGCTCGCCGGTGTCCAGGGCCTCGGCCGTGACCGGCACAAACGGGACCCGGGCGCGGACCAGGACGCGGCCCCGCTCGTCGTCCGTTTCGGCAAGGCGGACAATTTCGAGCCCGGCCGATGCATTTGGGCCAATCGCGGATCGCACGAAGGTCACCGACGATGTTGTCCCCTCGAAGAGAGGCCGGGCGTTCCCGCCGCCCGGCGACACGTATTCCGCCGCGGCGAGATCGGCGACGATCCGGTCGAGGCCGAGACCGAGCAAATCGGCCCTCTCCACGCGGTCGAAGCCCGCCTTCCAGCCCGGAATCCACTGCGCCGTGACCGTGGCAAGGGTCGCGAGGAGCACCCCCATCAGGGCGACCCCGACAAGGGCTTCGAGAAGGGTGAACCCGCTCTCGCCGGGCTCCAGGCGGGGGACGGAGTCGCGCCAGCGGGTCATTGCGTGCCGGTCCTCCTGGCAAGCCTTATGGTCTCGAGCCGAAGCGCCGCTCCGGACGGCGATTGCACCTTGATGACAATTGCTTGGGGCGTCCAGAATTGGGCCGCGCGCGGGTTAACGAAATCGCCCGGAAAAGGCGCGATATCGACGGACCAAGCTTGGTCATGCATTTCGCCGGAGAGAGTTCCGGTCGAAAGGCTCGTGCGATCGGGAAGCCCGGTCTCGACCGCCCGCAGGGTTTCGACGAGCCCGAGATGCTGCTCGATCCTTCCGGAACCGCGAATATTTCCCGCCATGAGCAACCCGATGGCAGCCAAGGAGACGGCCGTGACGGCGAGCGCAACCAGGGCCTCGATGAGGGTGAACCCCGCGCTGGCGTCCCGGTCCTCGCCGGCGCGCTCAAAAGGCACTGCTTGGAACAATTTCGACTCCCCCCGTCAGCCAAGCGACGCGGACTTCGAGGGTTGTGCCGGGCCGCGAGAGGAAAATCGTGCCGCCGCAGGACATTCCAGAGGGAAGGAACTGGATTGTTGCCGCCGCGGCTTGCTCGCCGCATTGGCTCGCAAGGATTGCATTAAATCCGACATCTTGGGGCAATTGCAGCAAACGCCCGGTCGCGCCGGAACGGATCGTCCGGGATATCGAGCTGAGGTCCGTCGCGACGGCGACGCCGCGCCTAATGGCCGCGTTGCGATCGGCCTTGAGCAAGGCCGCCGTCTCCACCGCGTAGGCTTCGAGCATCGGGCGCGAGGTTCCACGCGGAAACGCCGGCAACGCAATGGCCACGAGCATGGCGATGATGGCGAGGACACAAACCATCTCGAGCAAGGTAAAGCCGGTCTCGCCCAGGCGCCGCCTCATTGTCGTTCCCAGCTCTTGATGGCGACCGCCGTGCCGGTCCCGCCTTCCTTGCCGGACGATCCGAGGGAGACGATCTCATAAGGGCCGTGCTCGCTGGGCGAACGGTAGACATAGGGATGCCCCCAAGGATCGTTGGGAACGTAGCCTTTCGCCAAATAGGGGCCATTCCATCCGGTTTCGCCCGCCGGACGTTGCACCAGCGCGGCGAGTCCTTCGGAGGTAGAAGGGTAGTGTCCGAGATCGAGATAGAAAAGATCGAGCGAACTAGCGAGGCTCTGGACCTGGATGGTCGCGGCCTTCACCTTGGACTCGCTGAGGAAATGGAGGACCCGCGGGCCGACAAGGCTCATGAGAAGGCCGATGATCGTGATCACGACCAGGATTTCGATCAAGGTAAAGCCGTCTTCATGCCCGGTGCCGGAGGTGCAGGCAATTTCAGCTTCACGCGAACCGCGTTCCCAGCTTCGCTCCGGCCGGCGGATACGACAGTGCCACATGTTGCATTTATTCATCGCGATCAACCCTTATTCATCCGACGACGTCATAGACTGACATAAGAGCGGTCATGACCGAAACGATCAGGCCGCCGACAATGATGCTGATGCAGACGATCGCCAGGGGGCCGACGATACCCACCAGCCGATCGAGGCTGCGTTGAAGCTTGGCTTCGTAAAACTCCGCGATGCGTTGCGCGAGCATGGGCAGTTGACCCGAATCTTCGCCGAGCCGCAAGGTCCGAATGGCCATCGGCGGAATCACCCCTGTCTTGGCGAGCGCGTCGGAAAGCTTGCCGCCGTGGCGGACGAGATCGACGGTCTTGCTCCAGGCGGCGGAGCGTCCCGTCGTTGCCATCAAATCGGCGAGTATGCGCAGCGTCGCCGTCAGCGGGACCCCGCTCGCGAGAAGGACACCGAGGTTGCGGCAGAAGATGGAGGTTCGATGAAAATCCAAGACCCGGTTGACGAAAGGCAAATGCGCGAGCGCTTCCATGATCGTGCCGCGCACCTTGGGACGGCGCAAGGAAAACCAGCCGCCGCCGATGAGAAGGATGAGGGTTACCGCGAGCGCCGCGGTGTGCGCCCGCAGGAAATCCGAAAGCGCTAGGAAGCCAAGCACGATCGGGTCGAGTTTGGCATTGAAGTCGCGTAGCACCGCGCCAAATTGCGGCAGCACGAAAGTCAGGAAAAAGACAAGCACGGCGCCTGCCGCGGCCAAGACAAAGGCGGGATACCGCAAGGCGTCGCCGAAGCGCCGGTGCAGCGCCTCGGCCCGGACCCGCTCGGCACTGAGCACCTCCAGGATAGTGACCAGCGTGCCGGACGCCTCGCCCACCCGCGCGAGCACGACATACATCGGCGAAAATAAAGCTGGATGGCGGGCCAGCGCATCGGCGAAACTTTCGCCCGCGAGAATGGCCGCGGTGATCTTGGCGACCGTCGGCCGCAATCGGCCGATGTCCGAGTCGTCTGATAACAATTCGAGGGCATCGTTGATGCGGGCGCCAGTTTGCAACAGAAGCGCAAGATCTCCAGTGAAAATCGTCACGTCCTCGGGACGCGGACGCGACAGGATATTGAAGTCCCAGCGGGAGCCGCCCCTCGCGCCGTCATCGCGGACGGTTTCGATCGGAATGAGGCCGAGATATTCGACGCGCTCGGCGACCTCCGCGGCCGTGGAAGCCGCGATCGACCCGCTCACCACTTCGCCATTAGGGGTCAGGGCCTGGTAGCGGAAACTCGTCATGGCTCACCGCACGGTCGTGACGCGAAGAACTTCGGCGGCGGAGGTGACGCCGGCGCGGCATTTCGCGACCGCGTCCTCGACCATGGTCGTCATCCCGGAGCGTCTTGCCGCAAGATCGATCGCGCGCGCATCGGCGTGCGGTCCGACAAGGTCGTACACTTCGTCCTTCAATTCAAGCGCCTCGAATACCCCATTGCGGCCGCGATAGCCGGCGCCGCCGCAGCGCTCGCAGCCGGCCGGCTCGCGAACGCAATCCCCGGACCGCAGGCCAAGTGCGTCAAGGCGGGGATCGGCGGCAAGATCCTCGGACGTGAGAACGCGTTTGCGCTTGCACCGGTCGCAAAGGATGCGAACCAGCCGTTGCGCGATCACCGCCCGCAACGTCGATTTGAGCAAGAAACCCTCGACGCCAAGATCGAGCAGGCGCGGAACCGCCGCCGCGGCATTTTCGGTGTGAAGCGTGGTCAGCACGAGATGGCCGGTGAGGGCGGCATGCACGGCGATATTCGCGGTCTCGGCATCGCGCACCTCGCCCACCATGATGACGTCCGGATCCTGCCGGACGAAGGCGCGCATCGCGGTCGCGAAAGTAAGTCCGATCGCGGGTTTCACCTGCGACTGATTCACGCCCTGGATCTCATATTCGACCGGATCCTCGATCGTGAGAATCTTGCGCGAAGGGTCGTTGAGCATCGAAAGCATGGTCGCAAGGGTCGTCGTCTTGCCGCTGCCGGTCGGCCCGGTCACGACGATCAAGCCATGCGGGAGCGAAAGCAGCCGGCGCACGATTCTCTCGTCGGCGATCGACAGGCCGAGTTTTGCTACGTCGAGCAAGCCGCGATCGCGCGGCAACAGGCGGATGACCGCCGATTCGCCGTGCTGGGCCGGCATCGTCGCGACGCGGATATCGATTTCCGAGCGCGCGACCTTCTGCCTTGCCGCGCCGTCTTGCGGCAGGCGCCGCTCGGCGATGTTGAGGCCGGCCAGAATCTTGATCCGGGAAATCAGGGCTTGCGGCAAGGCATTGGCCGGCGCGGGCACGGCGCGGAGCAAGCCATCGACCCGCATGCGCACCACGAGGCCGTTCCGGAA
>JBATYB010000236.1:0-3545 GCA_049673825.1 Methylocella sp.
CGAATGGCTTGCCCGCATTCCAGCCCAACACCAAGATATACGAGGGCCGTTTGCGCGTTCAGCGCGCATTCTGATTGCTCGCTTCATCGGGCCAACGGCAAGACGGCCGAATTTCTCTTTACCCGGAATGGAAGCTCGCGGCTTTTCTCTTGACCGTGTGGTCGAGGCTGTTAGCCGCGGTCCGAACTCGAAAGGGCGGGCAATTAGGTAGCACGAGTTCCGGATGACGTTCCTTAAGCCGAACCCGTGCAAAACCCCATGAATATTGCGCCGCACAAACGTATTGCGGCGAGTAAACTTTAGTCCGTCCTTGCCTGTCCGGTCGATTTATTTTCTATCCGATCGATTTGCCTATTGATACTCGGCGTGTGGCGACCAGATGTCATAAATCTGTCATACTTATGACATGAGGAAAAGGAGATCCCGCCATGCGTTATATCGCATTGATCATTTTCGGCATGATGGCCGTCGCGCCTGTCTCGGCTCAGCACGCGATGCCGAGGCCCAGGGGCGCAGTGCCTTTGTTGGATGGCTGTAACGGGATGTCAGGCTATCCCGATTGTCATCCGGACAGGATTTACGAGGGCCGAAGCGTAACAAGTCCCGCGCGGCCAGGGGCAGCACCCCTATATCCGCCTGGAACGCCGTTTTATCCAACGCATAGATGGTGAGCTTACGGAGGGCGGCGTGAGTGTGAAGGCGCCGCCGGCGTGCATGAACGGCACCCGCCCTCCGGGCCTGAAAGTAAGCCGGTCGAGCGCGTTCCCATTTGCGCGGCCGAGTTTTTCGCGGCGACTCGGTGGATTGGCGGCGTAAGGGCGCTCCTCGCCGCCGTTTTGCGTTTTGCATCCCGGATAGTTGCAACTCACACTTGACATTATTGAAGTAAAACAATCAGCTCGGGCGCATTGTCCTCTTGAGCGAAGTGCCGCACCGCCCAGATTGGGAGCGAAGCAAGGCAGGTTCCCTCACCGCCTTCGACAAGTGGCGCAAGTTCGATGCCCGCGCGGGATACTAGTGCCGGCTGTCGGTCGGATCCGCGGAACGAGCAAAGCCCTCATGTGGCAACTCTGCCACGGTTCATTTTTAATGAACCGCTGCTCCCTCATGCGATCGAATTTGTCACTTCGCTGTCATGTGCCCAGAACAAGCTTTCGGCATCCGATTGCATAGAGGGGCTTGAGTATGAAAATCCGAAAAGTAAAGCACACCATCGCGGCTTTGACCTTCGGGGCACTCGCGGCCTATCAGCCCGTGGCCGCGAAGGCGGACGACACGGCCGAAGAAATACGCCTGCTCAAGACGCGGCTAAAGCAGCTTGAAGAGAAAGTCGCCAAGCAGGATCGTAAGCAGAAGGAAACGGAGGCTCGGATCCGCCACGCGGCGGGGCGGCAGCCTGGCGCGCCGGTGAATGCGCCGCCGATCATGGCTCAAGTGCCGGTCTATTCTTTGCCGAAGATACCTGGCAGCACCGCCCAGAGGCCGGCGATACAACCACCGCCATATGGCATCGGCCTACCCGGCGAGCCCCCCTCGTACCAGACTGGCGGCCTTGCCGGACTCGAGGCGGAGCTCAAGGGTTACCCCTATATTGGCCCATCGAGTCTTTACGTTAACGGGGTAAGCATCACGCCCGGGGGTTTCTTCGAGCTGGCAACCGTGACCCGCAACCACTTCGTAGGCGCTGATGTCGCGACGCCCTGGCAAAACATTCCCTTCGCCAATGTTCCCTCGACCCATACGGGCGAGTTCCGCCTTTCCGCTCGCCGGAGCCGCGCTGCGCTCCTCATGAGGGGCGATGTGAACCCCGCGACGCATCTTTCGGGCTATGGCGAGTTTGATTGGCTTAGTGCCGCACAGACGGCCAATTCCAACCAGAGCGATTCGTACAATTTGCGCATCCGCCACCTCTACTTGGCCGTCGATAACGACGAATTTGGCGCCCATCTCCTCGCCGGTCACACCTTTACCTTGGCGACCACGAATATTGTTGGCATCCTGCCGCGGACGGAAGATACTCCGCTGGTCATCGAAGATCAGTACGTCCCTGGCTTTGTCTGGGACCGCCAGGACCAGATCCGGGTCGTCAAGGACTTCGACCAGACCTTGTGGTTCGCCCTGTCGGCCGAACAGCCGGCGACGACGTTCGGCGGGGTGGCGCCGACAGTGCCGACCGTCATCAATGTCCTTCCAGGCGTCATCTCGCCTCCGCCAGGCCAGGGAACCATTGTTGGCGGGTCGCTGTTCAATTCGATCAACCCGCTCTCCCTCAACCAGATGCCCGATATCATCGGCAAGGTCGCCTGGGACCCGACGATTGCCGACCGGACCATTCACATGGAAGCCTTCGGCATTTTCCGCAATTTTGTCGACAGGGTGGTTCTTCCTTCCAGCGGCATCGGGGGCTTTATCAACCACAACAACAATTCCGCGGGCGGCGGCGTCGGCGGCGCGATCCTCGTGCCGATTATTCCAAAGGTGCTCGAAGCCCAGTTCTCCGGCCTAACAGGAAGGGGTATCGGCCGCTATGGCGCCGCCCAGCTTCCCGATGTTTCTTTCAACGCGAATGGCAGCCTCGCCCCGATCCAGGAGACCATGCTGCTCGCCGGCTTGATCTGGCATGCCATGCCCGGGCTCGACCTTTATAGCTATGCCGGCGAGGAATACGAGAATCCGAAGTTTGGCTTCACGACACTTGGGACGGCCAAGTTCATCGGATGGGGCAATCCTTTCTTCAGCAACTCGGGGTGCGAGATCGAGCTCTCCACTGTCTGCGCCGGCAATGTCAAATTGGTCCGGCAAATCACGGGCGGTTTCTGGGACGATATCTATAAGGGTCCCTGGGGGAGGCTGACGGGCGGCCTGCAATATTCCTTCACCCAGAAATACGCCTTCGCCGGTTTGGGATTTTCGCCTAAGGTGGACGAGCACATGTTCTTCACCAGCCTTCGCTACTATCCGTTCTAAACGAGAGACAGCCGCTTGGCTCTTCGGGCTCGCTGGCGGAACGGCCAGCGGGCCTGCTATATTTGGCAACAAGGGATGCTGACTCGGTTCCCTCATATCGCCAGCTTCCAAAGCCGATGGGTGCGGAAGGACCGATGCCGACGCAACTCGACGGGCCGGGGCTCGCGCCGCATTCCGGCGGCAAGGCGGCTTGTCTCGTGGTTCTCTTGCATGGGGTCGCCGCCAACGGCAACGACATCATCCCGCTTGCCCGCGCTTGGCGGAAGATTTTACCCCAGGCGGAATTCATCGCCCCCAACGCCCCGTTTCCGTGCGATAATGGCCCAGAGGCCCGGCAATGGTTCAGCTTGACCGACCGCGCGCCGGAAAAGTTGCTCGCCGGCTTGCGGGAAGCGGGCGCAATTCTCGATCGCTTTTTCGATGAGCTGCTGACTAGCCGCCAGCTCGGCGACGCCCGCCTGGCGCTTGCCGGGTTTTCGCAAGGCGCCGCGACGGCGCTCTACGCCGGATTGCGGCGGCAAACGCAAATTGCCGGCATCGTTGCTTTTTCCGGAGCCCTGCCGGACGGCGAGGGGTTG
>JBATYB010000237.1:0-5758 GCA_049673825.1 Methylocella sp.
TATCTTGCGCCCGATCGCGCCGCTCGCGCACGAGCTTGCGCAGCTCCGCCAATTCCCGATCCGGCAAAATCCCGACTACCGGATGATGGGTTTTTTCCACGAGGGTCAATTCATCCGCGCCGAGCAACCGGCGCTCGTGCTTTATGCTGCGAGCCATGCACAAAATCCTCCTCCAAAGAGCGAATATTCAAGCGCGAACCCGCCGCTCCTTCCTCATTACCGCTGCTATCGCTCCACCGTCAACAAACGATCTGACGTGAGAGGAGCGCGAATGACGCCATGTCGGCGTGAGACAAAGACGACGCCAACCGCGAGACGACCCTTGTAAAATTTTCTCCTTTTTCCAAAACCCTCGCTCAAATACGCCGCTTGAATGTTCTCATATTTATGAACGGATTAATGTCGGCACTCTCGACCTCATCGGCATTCGCGATTGGGAAGAAACTGCCGGCCGAGCCGACGCCAAACCAGCGCGCGCCGCCATGCTCTCCTATTTCGCCGAGTTCCACGAGATCGAGAACCAAGGCGCGGGTAACGAGCGCCCAAAGATCGCCGCGTACCCGGACATAGGGTTTGATGCCATTGGCGGCGCCTTGTTCGAATCGAATCGGATGGCCGGCGCCCGCCTCGACCCAATCCTCGACATTGGTCAAAAACCGCAACACCTGGTCCGCTCCTTGACGCGCGGCCGTCATTTCCACCGCGAGGAAAGGCGCATCCTCGACTTTTATGCCGACTTTTTCGGCGGGCGTGACAAGAACATAGCCGTCCCGGTCCTTGCGCAAAATCGTCGAGAAAAGCCGCACGAGGGCGGGCCGGCCGATCGGCGTGCCGCAATAAAACCAGGTGCCGTCGCGCGCGATCCGCATGTCGATATCGCCGCAAAACGGCGGATTCCATTGCTCCACCGGGCGGAGCGCCCATTGCGCCGGTCCGCCCTTGTCAGCGGCGAAGGTTTCGATATTCAACGTCGCGCCGCCTGGGCCGGACGCGGTCCGCTTTCCGTGCCTGGCAATAAACTCTTCGGCCATAATCTTTGCCCCATTGCCATGCCAACATCGAAAAGTTTTGCTCGTTCGCCTCGCCGACTATACAGCTATGATTGTAACCCGTGATATTACGGCTTAAGTGGCGGGGCGCGGCGATTTGTTCAGGAAACATGCCAAGGGCTCAAACCACCCATGCCGGAAGCAATTACTGCCTCGCTCGAAGCCGCCGTGACGCGCACCGCCGAGGCCGCGCTGGAGCGGATCACCGCGGCGCGGAGTACGATCGAGGCCATCATCTTCGGTCAGGGGCAAGTTGTCGAGCAGGCCTTGATCACGCTTCTTTCGGGCGGGCACGGCTTGCTCGTCGGCGTGCCGGGACTGGCCAAAACCAAGCTCGTCGAAACCCTTGGCGTCGTTCTCGGCTTGCAGACGCGCCGCGTCCAGTTCACCCCCGATTTGATGCCCGCCGATATTCTCGGCTCCGAAATCTTGGACGAGACGGCTGGCCGCCAGCGCGGGTTTCGTTTCGTGCGCGGGCCGATCTTCGCCCAATTGCTGATGGCCGATGAAATCAACCGGGCAAGCCCCAGAACCCAGTCGGCGCTGCTCCAGGCGATGCAGGAATATCACGTCTCGGTCGCGGGCGAGAGGCACGACCTGCCGCGCCCCTTTCACGTGCTCGCGACGCAAAATCCGCTGGAGCAAGAGGGCACATACCCACTGCCCGAGGCCCAGCTCGATCGCTTTCTCATGCAAATCGATGTGGCTTATCCCGATCGCGCGGCCGAACGCCGGATCCTCATCGAGACGACCGGCGACGCCGGCGCGGAGCCAAAATCCGCGATGAGCGCCGCGGATCTCATCGCGACGCAGCGGCTCGTGCGCCGGCTTCCGGTCGGAGAAAGCGTGATCGAAGCCATTCTCGATGTCGTCCGCTTGGCCCGCCCCGGCGAGGGCGATCCGGCGGTCACCCGGTATATCGCCTGGGGTCCCGGACCCCGCGCGGCGCAGGCCTTGATGCTCGCGACCCGCGCCCGCGCCCTCCTCGGCGGGCGGCTTTCGCCTTCCCTCGACGATGTCGTGGCCCTCGCCCTCCCGGTGCTCAAGCATCGCATGGCGCTCACCTTTGCCGCGCGGGCCGAGGGTGAGACGGTCAGCGATCTCGTCACCCGGCTGGCCAAGCGGCTCGGCTGAACGATGCCCGCGCTCCGGCTTCTGGAAAAAAATGCGAGCCGCCTAGCGCGCCGCCACCAAAATCATGCGCTCGAGATGGCGCAACGGCTCCCCGGCCTCGTGGCCGGCGCAAGAGAGGTTGCTTTGAGCGTCTTGCATGGTGTCCATGGACGAAGGCGCGCCGGCGAGGGCGAGACTTTTTGGCAATTTCGCCCCTTCGTCGCGGGCGAGGCCGCGGGCCGGATCGATTGGCGCCGTTCCGCCAAGGACGAACGCCTCTATGTTCGCGAGCGCGAATGGGAAGCGGCGCACACGGTTTTTCTCTGGGTTGATCGCTCCCCTTCCATGTGGTTTGCGTCCAATCTCGCGTTGCAGCCGAAAATAGATCGCGCGCTCGTGCTCGGCCTCGCCGCTGCCGATCTTCTCGTGCGCGGCGGCGAGCGGGTAGGCCTTCTTGGCCTGACGCCCGCTCTCGCGGTCAGAAATATCGTCGAACGGTTCGCGGAAGTTTTGCTGGCACAGGAAGCCGCCGCCGCTTACGTGCCGGAGGAGCTGCCCGCGCAAGTCAGCCTGCCGCGCGGTGCCCAGGCCATTCTGATCGGCGACTTTCTCGCCGAACCGGCCCTGATTTCGGCCACGATCGAGAGCGTTGCCGCGCGGGGTGCACGCGGCCATCTCGTCATGATCGCCGATCCAGTCGAGGAAACCTTTCCTTTCTCGGGCAATACCGAATTCGTCGATGTCGATTCGTCGGCAAGGTTGCGCGCGGGCCGGGCGGAAACATTCCGCGAAGAGTACATCCGCCGTCTCGGCCTTCATCGCGAGGCTATTGGCGCTTCGGCGCGCAGGCGGGGGTGGACCTTGACGGTGCACCGCACGGACAGGCCCGCCACCGGGGCCTTGCTTGCCTTGCGGGTCCAGCTCGATGCCAATGCCGGTTCCGCTCCTTACGGGCAGCAAGGAGCCGCCCGCTGATGCCCGGCCTTCCGCTCGCTTTCACTTTTCCGTTCGTCCTCGCCGCGCTCGCGGGCCTGCCCCTCTTGTATTTTCTTCTGCGCATCACGCCGCCGCGCCCGGCGCTCGTGCCGTTTCCGCCGCTGCGGCTCATTCTGGGTCTCCACCCGAGGGCCGAGACCGCGTCGCGCACGCCATGGTGGCTGCTGTTCTTGCGTCTCGCGATCGCGGCCTTGCTCATTTTCGCGATGGCGGGACCGGTGCTGAATCCGCTGCCCGCGGCAACGGCGGCCGCGGGGCCGTTGCTCATCGTGTTGGACGATGGCTGGCCGGCGGCGCCTGGCTGGGAGCGCAGAATCGCCGCTGCCGCACGCGGAATCGCGGCGGCGGAGCGAAACTCGCGACTCGCCGCCGTCGTGGCGACGTCGGAGGCGGCCCGCGACATTGTGCCCTTAGATGCGGCCAAGGCGCTCAATCGCCTGCGGGCGCTCAAGCCGGTGCCGTTTGTTCCCGATCGGCTGCCGGTTTTTTCCGCGATCGAAAAATATGCCGCCGCGCATCGAAAAAAACCCGCGATTGTTTGGATCGCCGATGGACTCGATCGCGGCCATGCGCGGGAGTTCGCCGGCAACCTTTCGGCTGTTTCGGGCGAACTCACCGTTGTTAGGGATTCAACAACCGTTCGCGCGCTCGCGGGCGTGCAAAACCAAACCGGCCGCCTCGATGTGCGGATCCTCCGCGCGGCCCTCTCCGGCTCCAAGCTTGCCGGCCCCGAGCGGGGGGTTGTCCGCGCGCTCGATCGCAAGGGGCTTCAAATCGGCGAAGCATCGTTCGATTTTGGCGCGGCGAGCGAGACGCAAGCCAGTTTCGAGATGCCCGTCGAATTGCGCAACGAGATCGCCCGCCTCGAAATCGCTCGCGAACATTCCGCGGCGGCGGTTTTTCTTCTCGACGAACGCTGGCGCCGGCGCCGGATCGGCCTCGTCAGCGGCGAAACGGCGGACATCGCGCAGCCTCTGCTCGCGCCAAGCTATTATCTCACGAAGGCGCTCTCCCCCTTCGCGGACGTCCGCGAGGCGAGCCCCGCCGCCACCGATCCAATACGCTCCCTTCTCGACGACCATGTGGCGATCATGATCCTCGCCGATGCCGGCATGGCGCCGGGTCAGGCGCATGACCGCCTCGCGCGGTTTGTCGAGGACGGCGGAATCCTCGTGCGCTTTGCCGGAACCCATCTTGCCGCTGCCTCCGGCGACCTCGTTCCTGTCCGGCTGCGCCGGGGCGGCCGCGTGCTGGGCGGCGCGATGTCCTGGGATACCCCGAAAAAACTCGCGCCCTTCGACCGCGAGAGCCCATTTTTTGGCTTGGCCGTCCCCGAT
Source organism: Methylocella sp. (assembly GCA_049673825.1). Classification (GTDB taxonomy): domain Bacteria; phylum Pseudomonadota; class Alphaproteobacteria; order Rhizobiales; family Beijerinckiaceae; genus Methylocapsa. The sequence continues at coordinate 4,496 of JBATYB010000237.1, forward strand.
GAGGTAACCGTTTCGCGCCAGGTGCTCGCCGAACCGGACCCCGGCCTCTCGGCCAAGACCTGGGCCCGGCTTTCGGACGGAACTCCGCTCGTGACCGCGGCGCGGCAAGGCAATGGACTGATCGTTTTGTTCCATGTCACCGCGGACACGACATGGTCGAGCCTGCCGATTTCGGGGTTGTTCGTGGACATGCTGCGCAAAATCGTTGCTCTGTCGGGGGAGTCCGCGAAGGATTCGGACGCGCAAGCCGGCGCCGGGACGAAAGCCCTTGAAGCCGCGACCTTCGCGCCGAGCCGGAGCCTCGACGGTTTTGGCGTCCTAGGTCCGCCGCCGCCAAACGCGACGCCGATTCCCGCCGGGTTCGACGGCATCGCGGAACCCGAACATCCTCCGGGTTTTTACGGCCCGCCCGATGGGCTGATCGCCGTCAACGCTCTGGGACCGAAAGAAACGCTCAAGACGGCGGATTATTCGGGGTTTGGTTTTATCGACGAGCCGCTGCGCGACAATGGCCCGGTCGATCTCAAGCCCTGGCTGCTCGCCGCCGCGTTTCTCTTATTTGCTGCCGATGCCTTGGCCTCGCTTTGGCTCTCGGGCAGCTTGCGTAAGCCCGCGCGGGGCGCGCTTGCGTGCCTTGTTCTCTTTGCCGTTGGTTCCTCGATGCTGGTCCCGGCGCGGGTCGCGGCCGAGTCCGCCGCCGCAAGCGTGTCGTCCCCACGCGATATTGGCGCCGCGCTGACGACGAGCCTTGCTTATGTGGCAAGCGGGGATGCCAGGGTCGACGAGGCGAGCAGGCAGGGCTTGATGAGCCTGTCGCGGGTGCTGGCGCGGCGCACGTCGCTGACGCCCGGCGATCCCGTCGCAATCGATCCGGCGCGCGACGAATTAAGTTTTTATCCGCTTCTCTATTGGCCTATCGCGGCGTCGGAACCGCAGCCGCCGCACGCGGCGATCGCCAAGGCCGCCCTCTTCATGAAACACGGCGGCACGATTATTTTCGATACCCGCGACGCGCTCGCTTCGCGACCCGGCGGGCCGCCGACGCCGGAAGCCAAATGGCTCAGGGCCTTGCTCGCCGGTGTCGATGTGCCGGAACTCGAACGCGTTCCCGCCGACCATGTCGTGACGAAAACCTTCTATCTCATCGACGGTTTCGTTGGCCGCTACACGACGCGCGCGACCTGGATCGAGGCGCTGCCCCCCGCCCCCGCCGACGGCGGCCCGCGCCCGGCCCGCGCAGGCGACAGCGTCTCGCCGATCATC
>JBATYB010000238.1:0-1741 GCA_049673825.1 Methylocella sp.
CAACCATGGATGCCTCCAGGAGCCAGCGCTGGAATTTGACGCGCGCGCGAGGTGGTGGTCAAGGCTGTCAGAATTCAAACTGACCCGTCACTCAATTCGGCTAGAAAGGCAAGATCGAAACAGACGGCCGCCCGGCCGCGCGGGGCGAGCCACGGGCGAAAATCATGCCCTGGCCCGCAACGTGCAAGAAAGCGTCCATGAAACCCATGGAGCTTCCTTGAGCCGGGATCTGCGCATTGCCGTCGTCGATAAGAATCCGTTGCGCGCCGCCATCATCGAGGAAGGCTTGCGCGCGGCCGGGCACATGGGCGTGGTGCGGATCGCCGACACGGCGGAGCTGCTCGACCGTATCCGGGCGATCGATCCCGATGTCATCCTCATCGATCTCGAAAGCCCGAGCCGCGACGTTCTCGAACAAATGTTCAAGGTGAGCCGCTCGGTCGCGCGGCCCGTCGCCATGTTTGTTGACCGGTCCGACGCCGCGACGATCGACGCCGCGATCGATGCCGGAGTCTCGGCCTATATCGTCGACGGCCTCCGCGAGGACCGCGTGAAGCCGATTCTCGACATGACGATCAGCCGTTTCAATGCCTTCGCCAAGCTCAAGAAAGAGCTTGAAACGGCGAAGGCGCAGCTCGACGACCGCAAGGCAATCGATCGCGCCAAGGCGCTGGTCATGCGCGCCAAGGCTATTCCGGAGGAACAGGCCTATGCCCTGATGCGCCATGTCGCGATGAACGAAAACAAGAAGATCGCCGAGGTTGCCCGTTCCATCATCACCGCCGCGGAGCTGTTGCGATGACGAAAAGGCTGCGCATCGGATATGTGCCGCTGACCGACGCGGCGCTGCTCCACGTGGCGAAAGCCCAGCATTTCGCCGCCGCGCGGGGCGTCGAGATCGAACTCGTGGCCGACTCCTCCTGGGCCAATATCCGCGACAAGCTCGTGGCCGGCCATTTCGATGCGGCGCACATGCTGGCGCCGGCCGCCATCGCGGTCTCGCTCGGGATTGGTCAAATCGAGGCGCCGCTGGTGGCGCCGGTGGCGCTCGGGCTCAACGGCAACGCGATCACCGTCTCGCAAGCGCTGTTCGAAGCGTTGCTGCGAGAAGCGCAAGGCGAGGTTGCCGATCCTCGCGTCACCGCCAAGGCGCTTGCCAGGATCGTGGCAAGACGCCGCGCAGCGGGGGAAGCCCCCTTGACATTCGGCCACGTGTTTCCCTTTTCCAGTCATCATTACCAATTGCGGCTATGGATGCGGGCTGGCGACCTCGACCCCGACGAGGACGTGACGCTCGTCGTCGTGCCGCCGCCGTTCATGGTCTGGACCCTGCGCAAGGGCCAGTTGGACGGGTTTTGCGTCGGCGCGCCATGGAATTCGCTGGCGGTCGCGGCCGGCGCCGGGACCATCCTCCATCAAGGGCCGGACATTGTCCGCGACTGCCCGGAAAAGGTCCTGGCCTTCCGGGCCGAATGGGCGCGGTCGCATGGGGACGACATCCGCGCCCTCGCGGGAGCCGTCGGCGACGCGTCGCGCTGGGCGGCGGCACCGGGCAACCGGAGCTCCCTGCGGACGCTGCTGACGAGCACGGCTTGGCAAGACGTGAGCCCCTTGACGATCGAAAGGGTCCTTGCCGATCCGGCCTCCACCTCCGGCCCCGCCGTCGCGGAAACCGGGCTACGGCTCGACGAAGACGCGATCAAGGCCGATCCCGCCCAGGCGCTGTGGCTCTACGCCCAGA
>JBATYB010000239.1:0-5455 GCA_049673825.1 Methylocella sp.
CCCGAACGCTATACGAAGCACGCCACCACGGAAAGGATCGAGCAAAACCTCGATCCAACTAAGGCCGTGGAAGGTGAGGCCGAGATGGCGAAGATTTGGCTCGCTCGCGAACGCGAGACTCCCACTCCGGAGGCTTATGAGAAGGGCCTCGCCGGGCAATGGCGCGAACTGGGCTGCGCCGCCGAGGGAGCGCCTTACGTGCTTGATGGATTAATTTATCATTTAAGGTTCGCCTATGATTGGCCTTTTCGCCAGAGCGATGCGGCAACGGCTCTCGCGGCTGCCTTCCTCGACGAGGCGCACTGCCCCGGTGCGCACGGGCTCTCCGAGGCCGACAAGGCGGCGCTCAAAGAGATCGCGGCGCGGGCCGCATCGCAAGCGCCAAAACGGTGACGCGAAATTCCCGCGCAATCGAATTGCGCTTTCGCCGCTACGATGGCGACGCGTTTACCAAACACCCCAGCTCCAGCCCCAGTCGAAGGAGAAAGGATAAGAATAAAAGTAAGGATAAGGATAAGAATAAGCATAGGGATAAGAATAAGGATAAGCATAAGCATAAGGGTCGCCCCACCAGGGATAACCATAGCCACGACGGTAATAGCCACGGCCATAATAGCCACGGCGGTAGTAGCGATGACGGTAATAGCGGACATCGGTTACCTGGTTTGACGCGGCTGCTCTCACCGCGGCCGTATTCGACAAAACGGGGGCAGCCCACGACGGGCTTGCCGTGGCGACCGCGACCGCACCAGCAATGAGTACACCGCCGGCGCTGAGTGCCATCGCATTTTTCAACATCTTGGTGTTCATGGCTTGTCCTTTTCGCTTGTACGCCTTCCCGGCGCCCGCAGGCCGCTCGACGCCGCGCCTAGCCTAACCGTTCGCGCAAATAGCAGAAAGCGCTATTGATCTTAGACCGCGGCACGAATTTGAGACGTCCGGCCGCGCCTGCTCAGGTGGCCCATGCTAAGACGGCGGTCGAGCGGTCAATCGCCAGTTGTGCTTTCGCTGTCGCGTGATCTTACAGCCGGTTGCAAAAGCCGCGCCCTCATCCGGAGGAGCAGGCGAAGCCTGCGTCTCGAAGGATGCGCGCGCCGGATGCGCCGCGCGGCTCGGAGCCCTCGCCCTTCGAGACGGGCCTTCAGGCCTCCTCAGGGTGAGGGCTTAGGTTCCGCGTAAGCTTGACAGGCATATGGATCACGCTCAAATCAGATAAATCCGGTCCGGCAGTTCGTCCTTGTCGTCGCTTTCGGGCGGGAAATGCTCGGCCAGAACCCTGCCGCATTTCTCGACCGCGATGACAAAACCCTCCACGATTTCGCCGGCGCCCGCGCGCTCCAGAAGAGCGTCGATCGCGTCCTGCCACACCGATTGCCGAACCTTGGAAGCGATACCATCGTCAGCGACGATGCGGGCGTAATGTTCAGCGAGCGAGACGAAGATCAACACTCCCGCGCGGTTTTGCTTGCGGGCCATGCCCCGGATCATGAATTGTTCCATCGCGGCACGATGTGCTTCGGCCCGGCGGGCGCGGCGCGGGACGAGGACGCGGCCCAGCGGAGACTCGGAGAGAATTAAAAACAGCAGCACGAAAATAACGATCTGCGCCAAAAAAATCTCTTCCACGGAAAAATAAGTCAAGGCGATCAGAATCCAGGGCGCGATCAGGGCGATAAGCGCGGACCAGGCCGTCGCATAACTCATATAGCCGGAGGAAGCCCGCGCGAGCACGCAGACGATTTCGCCGGCCGTTGTTGCTTCCGCCGCCTTAATCGCGTCGCCGACCCGGTGCTGGTCTTCCGCCGAGAGATCCCCCATCACCAACTCCCCGAGGCGCCGCCGCCGCCCGACGATCCGCCGCCGCCGGAAAAGCCCCCGCCACCGGACCATCCGCCGCCGGAGCCGCCGCGATATCCTCCGCCCCGGCCGGAACTCATCAGCATGCCGAGCAGGAAGGAAAGGAGATTGCCGCGTTGGCTAGGCGGCGTCAGCCAAAAAAAGATGAACACGAAAAGGCCAAGAGCAATCCAGGGACCGAGGGAGTCGAGCGTCGTATCCTGGCGGACGATGCGCAGCTGCGGGCGTTTTTCCCACTCCGAGGAATCCGTCGTCAAGACAGTGATGATGTCGTCGACGCCGCGCTCGATGCCGCCGCCGAAATCCCCCGCCTTGAAGCGTGGCGCCATCGCATTGGTAATGATGATTTTTGACAACGCGTCGGTCAGGGTGCCTTCGAGGCCATAGCCAACCTCGATCCGCGCCTTGTGCTCGTTCGGCGCGACGAGAAGCAGCACGCCATTGTTCTTTTGCTTCTCGCCGAGCTTCCAGGCGCGAAACAGCGCATTGGCGTAAGGCTCGATGTCGTCGCCGTCGAGCGATTTGACGGTCGCCACCACGAGCTGAATGCCGGACTTGGCTTCGAGCGAGGCAAGCTTCGCGGTGACCCGATCGGCTACGGCCTGCGGAATGATATTGGCGGAATCGACGACGCGCCCGGTCAGCGGCGGAAACGCGAACGCCAACGCCAGGCCGACGAAGGCGAAGGCCGCGAGCAGAGCCGCGAGGCCAAGCCCGGCCATCGCGCACTTCTCCACGCGGCGCGGAATAAGCCTCTCGCGGCGCCAAACCCTAGCCAACGGCATCATCCCGGACGGGCGCGTGGACCCAAATTCTGCCGTCAAAATTTCACTTGCGGCGGCGTCTTCGCTGACTCATTGGCGGCGAACTCCGCCATCGGCTTGTTGCCGCGAAAAACCGTCGCTGCCCAAAGGAGGCTCGGGAGCGTCTTCAAGCTGGTGTTATAGGCCCGGATCGCCTCGATATAATCGCGCCGCGCGACGGAGATGCGGTTCTCGGTGCCTTCGAGCTGCGACTGCAATGCGAGAAAGTTCTGGTTCGATTTCAAATCGGGATAATTTTCGCTGACCGCGAGGAGACGGCCAAGCGCCCCGGACAATTGCGCCTGGGCCTCCTGGAATTGCTTGACCTTCTCGGGATCGGTCAGTTGCGAGGCGTCGATCTTGACCGAGGTCGCCTTGGCCCGCGCCTCGACGACGGCAGTCAGCACATCCTTTTCCTGCTTGGCATAGCCTTGCACGGTGGCGACCAGATTGGGAATGAGGTCGGCCCGCCGTTGATATTGGTTCTGCACGTCGCCCCATTTGGCCTTGGCCTGCTCCTCGAGAGTGGGGATCGTGTTGTAGCCGCAACCTGCAACGCCGGTGCCCAGGAGGGCGAGAACGAAAAAAGCGCGAAGGCGGGGAAAAATCCGGTCGGAGCGAGACGATTCGACCAAATTAAGGGAAGGTTTCGCAGACAAATTCATGACAGCACCTCCAGCTTTGGCGAAACTAACCGGTTCGGGCGTATGAAGCAATGGCGCGAGGATACCGCGCACGTCCGTCCGCCGGGATGGTTGCCGTTGCGTTGGACCTTTGCATGCGGCCTTGCCGCCGTCGTGGACCGGTTTGATTTGGACGGATTAGTTGCTGAGGCCGAGGGATCGGAACTAAAAATTTGTCAGCCTGATCCGGGAGGGCCTCTGCCTCTTTTCGAACGTTGAGGACTTGGAAAACCCAGCGCCCGGCAGCGCGCCGGCGACTTGGTAAAGCCAACCGCTGGAAGCCTTCACTCCGCGGCCGCCGTCTCGCGGGGTTTGAGCGCGGCGTTGCCGGTTTCGAATTGAAGCTTCGCCAAGCGGGCGTAAAGGCCATCCTCGGCAACAAGGGTCTTATGCGTGCCTTCCTCGATCAACCGGCCGTTGTCGAGAACAAGAATCCGGTCGGCCCGGAGGACTGTTGCCAGCCGGTGCGCGATGACAAGGGTCGTGCGTTCCGACATCACTTTTTCGAGCGCGGACTGTACCATGACTTCGTTCTCGGAATCGAGCGCGGAAGTCGCTTCGTCGAGAAGCAGGACCGGCGCCTCCTGCAAAATCGCCCGCGCGATGGCGATCCGCTGGCGCTGGCCGCCCGACAAGGTCACGCCGCGTTCGCCGGCCAGCGTCGCATAGCCGTCCGGCAAGGCGCGGATGAAATCGTCGGCGGCGGCCCGCCTTGCCGCGTCGCGCACGGCGTCCTCGCGCGCGTCCGGCGCGCCATACCGGATATTATCGGCGATCGAGGCGGCGAAGATCACCGGGTCTTGCGGCACGCTTTTGATCCGCCGCCGCAGCTCCGCCGGATCGACGTTTTTGATGTCGACGCCATCGAGCAGGATGCGGCCCGACGCCGGATCGTAGAACCGCGAGAGGAGCTGGAACAAGGTCGTCTTGCCGGCGCCGGAAGGTCCGACGATGGCGACCGTTTCCCCGGGCGCTACCTTGAACGAAAGGCCGTGCAAGGCGGACTCTTGCGGCCTTGCCGGATAAGCGAAGTCGACATGCTCGAAGGCGATATCGCCCCGGCCCGGCACGGGCAGCGCGGCGGCTGGAACCGGCGCCACGATCGCTGGCCGCAAGGCGAGAATCTCGGCGATCCTGCCGGCCGCGCCGGCGGCGGCGGATATTTCGCCCCACACCTGGCTCAACTCGCTCAATGCGCCCGCGGCCAAAATGGCGTAGAGCACGAACTGCGACAAAAGGCCGCCAGTCATGCGGCCGGCGAGAACGTCCCGCGCGCCAAACCAAAGCACGCCGACAATGCTGGCGAAGACGAGGAATATCACAACGATCGTGAGGCCCGCGCGCGCGAGGGCGGCATTGCGGGCGGCGGCATAGGCTTCCTCCACGGCGGCGGCGAAATAGCGGCCGGCGGCGGGCTCGGCGCCAAAGGCCTGCATCACGCGAACGGCGGCGAGATTTTCGGCGGCATAGGCACTCGCCCCGGCGAGCGTATCTTGCGCCGTGCGGGACCGCTTGCGGACCAGGCGGCCAGAGGCCACCAGCGGCAGGACGATGACGGGAATGGCAATCAGCACGGCGGCGGAAAGTTTTGGGCTCGTATAGACCATCATCGCGACCGCGCCGGCGAACAAGAAGAAATTTCGCAACGCGACCGCCGCCGTGGAGCCGAAGGCGGACTTCATCTGGGTCGTGTCGGCGGTGAGCCTGGACATCAGCTCGCCGGTTCGCGCGGTGTCGAAAAAGGCCGCGTCGAGACGGCAAAGATGTTTGAACACATCCGTCCTGAGGTCGGCCACGACACGTTCGCCGAGCGTCGTCACGAAATAGAACCGCGATCCGGAGGCCAGCGCCAAAACCGCGGCGACGGCAACGAGGGCGAAAAAATAAGAGTTGATCAAGCCGGCGCTTGCGGCCGAAAAGCCGAAATCGATCATCCGGCGGATCGCCAGCGGCACCGCCAAGGTCGCCGCCGCCGCCGCCGCCACCGCGAGCAGCGCCGCGGCAATGCGCGGCTTGTAGCGCAAAAGGTATGGCGCGAGCTGCAAAAGCGCGCGCGGGGACGGCGGTTGCTCGGGAGTAGCGGATTTCGTCAGGGCGGCGGCGCGTTCGTTC
>JBATYB010000240.1:0-11437 GCA_049673825.1 Methylocella sp.
CCATCGAAATTGCCGATCGCGACCACCGCGCCAGCAAGTCCGGGCGGCGGTACGGCCGGATCGATGGCAACAATGAATCTTTTAGCGGAGGAAGGATCGGCCAAGGGAACCCAAATCGCAAGACGCCATGCGGGCGCCTCCGGACTCGGCGGGAAACTGCATGGCGAAAGGGCCGGCGTCAAGGCCACGCCATGCCGCCTCCCCGGAACTTGCTACCAAACCAGCGCGGGGATCGCCGCCGTCGGCGCGAAATCCGCGGCTTCCAAGAACTGCCGGAACGCGGCGGCGTCGAGCGCCGCGCCCTTTGCGCCGCCGTGCAGCTCCTTGCGATGGATGCCGGATGTCACAAAGAGACTGTCAAAGCCCTGGTCGTGCGCGCCTTTGATATCGGTTCGCATGGCGTCGCCGATGACGAGGACGCGCGAACGATCAATAGGCCTCTTGCCCGGCCCCCCCGCGAGTTCGAGCGCCAGCGCGAAAATCGCGGCAAAAGGCTTGCCGGCCTGGATCACCTTGCCGCCCGCCCCGGCGTAGCGTTCGGCGATCGCGCCGGCGCAATAAAACAATTTGCCGCCCTCCTCCACCACGATATCGGGATTGGCGCAAATGAGGTCCAGGTTCCGGGCGCGCATGGCGGCAAGGAGCGCGTCGTAATCGGCGGGCGTCTCATGCCAGGGATCGGCAAGGCCGGTGCAGAGGACGAATTCCGCTTGTTTCAGCGGCACGAAATGCGGCGTCTCCCCACACAACGCCAAAACCTCCTCGAAAAGGGCGGTTTCGTCAGGGGGGCCGATGTGAAACAGGCCCCCGCCGGCGCGCGCGACGAGCAGGGAAACGGTGACGTCGCCGGACGAGACAATCCCATCGTAGGCTTTGCGCGGTACGCCAAGCCGGGCGAGCTGCGCCGCCACGATCCGGCCTGGATTGGGCGAGTTCGTCATCAGCACGACCTTGCCGCCGCCCGCCCGGAAACGGCTAAGCGCCTCGGCGGCTCCCGCGAAGGCCGCGAGTCCATCGTGGACGACGCCCCATACGTCGCTCAAAATGACGTTGTATCCGCTCGCGAGATCGGCCAGTCCGCGCACCAGGCGAGTCACGCGCTTAAACGTCCTTTTGGAAGGTTGGGAAAGGCGCCGGCGCAGGCACCGGTTGGCGGCCCCGGCCGCATCGGAAACAGTGCGTTTGTGGACGGATTGAAGCCGCAGGCGTGCCGCCGTCTATCGATCCCCGGCGACGGACCGTCAAGCTAAAAATGCGACTGCCAGGCTGCGGGCGGGACCATGCCCAAGAGGTTGTTCACGCCCAACGCCAATGGCACACCGGCACGAGCCGGGCTTCCGAAAGGGTCCGGCTCATTGGTGGGGGTGATTAACTTCCGAAATAAGTCGCATACGCAACGTTGTGCTGATAGTTCATCTCCGCCATCCAAGGCGCAGTCCCGCCTTCCGGCTTTGACGGAAAGGTGAACGTGGCACCATCCGTCTGCTGATAGCTGACACCGTTATTCTGCATCTTGCTTACCTTATGTTCAATTTTCTTCTGCAGCCAGGACGGCATTGGGCTTGGTCCTGGTGAGTTGAAAAGCAGATACATGTTGGGAATGGAGAATTGGCCGGTGAGGCACCAGGCATGCGGCACTGCATCGTTGACATTGCAATTGGCGGAGTAGTTGGGCTGGTTGCTGAGAAAGGTAGCGAAGTTGGTGTCGCCGATTGCAGGGGCTGCAAACGTTATGGCGCTTATGTTGGCGGGCAATTGCGTGACAGGTTCTTGACCGTTGAGAACATAGGCGATCCAGGGTGCCAATAATCCGGTCGTAGCCCCGCCTAGGCTGTGTCCGGCAACCAAAAACTGGTTCGAGGACACGATCAGGGGTTGAAGAAAATTCATCATGGTCTGCTGCGCACTATTTTGAGCATTGAATACCTGATTCAAGTCGTTAAGAGCGCCCTTGGCAACGTTGGCCCCATAGAGATAAGGATAGGGATCTTGGTTTTCGACCTGCATATCAAAAATCGCGTCAGTGACGTTAGTCGTGTGACCTGAGCCCCGAAAACTCCTCCGGAATTGGGTAGAGTCCGCCAACCGAAGAGGGGCGGACTCCCGATAGCGCCATTATCCACCCATAAACATAAACCATAAGCCATTTTTGCGTTCGGACTTGTACTACTCATGATTGAATCCTTTCTTCTTCCCATTGGCCAATACAGGTCACCGTATTGGATTGATCGAAAAAAGCCTCTCCCCGGCGAGGGCGGAGAAACAAAGATCGATCACCTGGTCAAGAGTTGGTTCCAGTGTCTGATCACAGTCTACCACTAGACGCGGATCACAGAAGCGAATGCAAGCCGTCTTGATAAGGTGCGCTGCGAGCGAGGCGTCCCCTGGGCGGAATTCGCCCGCCGCAATGCCGCTCGCAATTATCTGTTCAAGAATCGCAGTCATGCGTCGATTGTGCTCGCCAATGATCGCCCAGTTTTCTACTGTCGCGACTTCGATCAATTCATGCATATTGCGGCAGTCGATGTACCGCTTGTGGCGTGTTCTTTCGACGGCGGAGATCAAGACGCGGATTCTTTGGGCGGCGCTGCAACTACTAGACACAGCGACTTTTTCCGCGTTGACCTCGATCTTGGTGAGGAGGTCCTTGCAGACAGCCTTGTTGATATCGGATTTCCGCGCGAAGTAGCGATAGACGTTACTCGCAGACATATGCAGCTCGCGCGCAATATCCGCGACCCCTGTCTTTTTGAAGCCGAATCGCCTGATGAGCCGCTCCGCTACTTCGATAATCAAGCGATGACGTTCTATATCCTCGGATTTTTTCTCGATTTGCATCTGATGGTTAGCCTTCTGCGCATTGGCAAGGCTATTTCCATCGCTCGGCCGTGGCTTTACGCTCGTCAAGTGCTTGACAACACGGCTTTGCCTTTCGTTACTTTCACGTGGGTGGCGCATGACCTAGCAATCCATACTTAAGAACGGGCCGCGATATGACCTGTTTTTTCGCCGATTGCAGGTCATTGCTGCGTAGGAGAGCTAGCGGTGCAGCGCCATCGTTTTTGGTGGAGGTGCCGATGTCGGTGCATGCATGCGGCCCCTTCTGACACGTTGCAACATGCCGGTAACCGCAGCCAAAAGGAGGTTTGAAGCGTAGCCGAATTGAAGGCTTATACTGAGCACGGCAAATTCAAAACTGGAATGTAGCAGGCCGTGTCCAACGTACGCCGACCTGACCACAGCCACAACGAGAACCGCAATACAAGCGGGTACGAGAACCAGCACCCGGAAAAAACGGCAAAGAGCCACCCCAACCAGGAAGGCCACAACGGCTACGAGTATCATGTGCCACCATGTTGTGACGAAAATACTCAAATCTATTATGGTTTATCATTTACACCCTACAACAGTTGTCGTCAATCACTTTTTTGCCTTGCCCGCAAAATTGGGGTAGGCGGGGATCTGATCTGGCCACCACTTGGAAAATGATGACGAGAAGCACGCCTGCGAAAAAATTTGATGCCTGGATTGAGTTTTGACCATCTGAGAGCGAGGTCGCGGCGAGGTACGGCTCGACCGCCTGGCCAATCGATCACATCGATTGCCGCATGGGCGCGCGCGCCCAAGCCCATAGAGGACGAGACCTTAACACTAAATTTTTTAAGAGAATCGGTTTGTGTTTGGCGAAAATGTGCCTAGAATATGATGTGTAATGTCAACAGTCTTTTTTGATATGTCGATAGTTGTCGCCGCGCCGGGCCGGGAAGGGGCTTTTCGTTGCGTATCCCGCGTTTTCCCCTCGCGCTCATTGCCGCCGCCGGCGGGCTCATCGGCGCCGGCGTCGAGAAGGCGTGGGGCGGCGCCTGGCTGTTGCCTCCCGGCGACGGGCAGGTCATTGCCGATACGTTTTTTTCGGATTCCACGGTGGCGTTCGATGCGCGAGGACATCTCGTTCCGGTTCCGTCCTATCGAAAGTTCGAACTTGGAACCTACATCGAATATGGCCTGACAAATTGGCTGACCTTGGTCGCGTCGCCTTCCTACGACCGCGTCCGCAATCCTCCTCCGGGGCAGTCCTACAATGGACCGGGCGAAAGCGAGATCGCGGCGAGGGTCGGGCTCTACCGCACGGATACGAGCGTCCTTTCGTTTCAAGCCGGCTTGCTCTCGCCCGGCTTCTCGTTCGCCGATTCGCTTGGGCCGTTCGCGGTGCGCCGCGCCGCTTCCCTCGATGTCCGGGGCCTGGCCGGGCGCAACGTCGTCGTCGCGGCGATGGAGGGTTTCGTCGAGGCGGAGGCCGGCTATCGCTTTTACGCCGGCGGTCAGCCGGGCGAATGGCGGATCGATCTGACGATCGGACTGCGCCCCTGGCCGAGACTTCTCACGATGCTGCAGAGCTACACGTCGATTGTCAACGGTTCCCTCCGGTTCGGGCATGTATCCTGGACCAAACTGCAACCGAGCCTCGTTTACGAAATCGCGCCGCGGTGGTCGGTGCAGATCGGCGGCTTTATAACGGTCGCCGGGATCAACGCCGGACGCGAGCTGGGTCCCACCGCTGGGGTCTGGTATAGGTTCTAAGGGGGATGCTTGAGCCCAGCGCCACGCACGTCGAATACCGCGCGGGGCAGGCAACGCGAGCGGGAAGGCGCGGAATGCGATGCGGGCGAGCAGTTGTGTTGGCATCCTTCTCGCGGGCGGGCTCGCGCGCCGGATGGGCGGCGGCGACAAGGCGCTGCGAAAGTCCGGCGGAATTTCCCTTCTCGCCCATGCGATCGCGGCGTTGCGGCCCCAGTGCGAATGCCTCGTGTTGAGCGCAAATGGCGATCCGGCAAGGTTCGCCGGATTTGATCTGCCTGTCGTCGCCGACGATCTCCCCGGCTTCAAGGGTCCGCTCGCGGGCATTCTCGCCGGGCTCGATTGGATCGCCGCGTGCCGCCCGGATGTCCCCTTGGCGGTCAGCGTGCCGGCCGACACGCCGTTTTTGCCGGACGATCTCGTGGCCCGCCTCTTACGCGCGCGGACGCAAGACAACGCCATGATCGCCTGCGCGCATTCAGGCGGCACGACGCATTGGGCGGTCGCGGTCTGGCCGGTCTCGATCAGAAGCGATCTCCGCCATGCCCTCGTTATAGAGGATAAGCGAAAGGTCGAGGCATTCCTGCAAAACCATAGCCGCGCCATTGTGGAGTGGCCAATCGAGCCTTACGATCCTTTTTTCAACGCCAACGATCCAAGCGATCTCGCGGCGGTCGAAACAATTTTATCCCAGCGCGGCAGACATCTTGCGTGAGGCCGCCGCTTTTGCGAAATTGCTTCGCCGGGAGCGCCGGGGGATACAGTGGAGCTTGTTGATGGCCAGACCTGAAGTGGAAAACGTCCAAATAGACGAATTGAAAAAGGGATTGGCGGACGGCTCGATCCTGCTTGTCGATGTGCGCGAGCCCAATGAATATGCCGCCGGCCGCATCCCGGGAGCGATCCTCAATCCGCTCCAGCGTTTCGATCCGGCGGCCCTGCCGGGCGCGCCGGGCAAGCGGGTGGTTTTGTCCTGCCGTTCCGGCAAACGCTCGCTCACCGCGCTGGCGCTTGCTCAAGACGCCGGCCGCGACGATGTCCGCGCGCATTACCCCGGCGGCTTTCAGGAATGGGCGAACGCCGGCGAAAAGGTCGAGGTGTAGGGATAGTTTCCCAGGACGCTGTCGCAGCTCTCAGATGCTTCCATACCGGCTCATCGGGGTTGCGATCCGGCGCATTGGGTGGCAAATACAAAGAGCCGCGGCTTTCGCATCGGGCTATCGCCAAAGGTCCGGAGAGTTGGCGAACATGACGCCTCGATGATCCGACCGGCAGTCATTGACGTTCGTCGAACATGGAAAGGTCAACACGTTTACGTTCGCAACTATCTCATACCAGGTCATTGTCACGCAAATTTCAAACTGACCCACCATATCTTGCCACCTTTTCATTAATTTGACGGTGCCTTAAGTTGCGCCGCTCCGTTGACACAAAACGTCCTCATGCCTTCATGCCTGTCTTCATGCCTGCGCGAGCGCGTTTCTTGGTGCGAGATACGGGGAGACACCAAGATGGTTTGGATCGGCGCGTCGAAGGCGGCGGAAACCGCCGTGATGTCGTTCTGGGCTTTGCTGGCGTCAGGGCCGATGACCATCGCCAAGATCGACGGCTGGCGAAGCCTCGGCGAAAGGCCCTCCGATCCGATCATTGACCTTGCCGCATGATCGGGTCACTTCGTCTTGTTGGCGATCGCGGCAAGACATATTCCTACCCATTCCCGGACCGTCTCGCTGCGTCGGCGAGAACCCCTCTTATTTCCGCGCTCGCGCCGTTCAACCTGCGGGCAACTTCGTCGTTCGCCAATTCCAGCGACTTCGAACGCGCGACGGCGCCGTCGAGTTCGGCCGCGAGCCGCGAACGGTCGTCTTGCATGACCGCAAGCTCGTCCTCGAGATTGGTACGCAGGGCGTCTGCCTTGGCCCGCCGCTCGCTGGCCGCGTCGAGCCGGTCGAGCGCGGCGGCGAGCCGCTTTAGCGCCGCGTCGAGGCGCTCCGGCAATTTGGTTGTCGTGGCGGCGTCCTCGATCATGCCATGCGAGCGCCTTCATGATGAGAATATCGAAGCATTTTTGCGTTCCCGCTGAAAAAAAGAAAATTTGAGAAAAGTATGCCCGCGCCTTGTTGTCGCGGCGACTTGCCAAGAATGCCTATGGCGCCGGTCGACAGATCTGTCGCCGCGCGCCGTCCCGGACGCCACGTGTGGGTCGCCCCCAGACCAGAACGCGGCTGTTCCCGAGGTAACGTTAAGTCTGCCACGAGGACCGGCCGCATACGACCATCTATATTTACCCGACCACTATCTTGAGTGAATTGACACTAGGGTCACAGGATAGCCTCAACACCCTTGCTGTTGGCAAGCGCAAGGAGCTTGAGAGAGGGACCGCTCGGGCGCACTTCGCCTCGCTCCCATTTGCTGACGAGAACTGTGGTTACGTTCAACGCCAAAGCAAAGGTCGCTTGGCTCATATGAGCCTTCTCGCGGATTTTTTTGATCGCTTCAGGTCCGAGGGCCTCCACAACGGTAAGGCAAGCAAGATCGAAATCTCGCATGGTAGTTTTGTCGATCCCACCGACGCCGTAGAGGTCCTCCGCAACCGAATGAAGCGACCGGAGCGGGTCACTCCGGTAACGCTTTGTCTGGCTCATATCTCTAGCTCTTTCCATCCTTTTGTTTCGCCCAGCTCCTTCAGCTTCGCTTGGGTCAGCTTTTCCAGGGTCCCGGCAAGTTTCAGATATTGGGCCAACTCCGACTTGCTCAAATTGGCTCTTGCGCTCTTCGGGAACAAATGCAGGAACACTGCGACGCTCCCCTTTCTGTAGAAGATAATCCCGCGAGCGCCTCGCGCCCCGCTAAGATTATTTCTAGGAATATCTTGTTTGATCAGGCCGCCGCCAAGATCGGCGTAAATGAGGCCATTTTCGGCTTTGATAATTGCCGCTTTGCAGTCGTTCTCGGAAACATGGCTTTTCTCAGTCTGACGTAGAAATGATTTGGGTAGATAGATTTTCATTATGGGTTCTCCGGCCTCTGCTTCGAGGCATTACGAATTTTGACATGACCTTTGCTCCTTTCATTTCGCGGACATCTCTGTCCGCGCTTTCAATTTGGCGGACATTTTTGCCCGCGCTCTCATCTCTCATCTGGCGGCCATCTTTGCCGGCGCTCCCATATCCCAGGCATCTCGGTCCGCAAGAACAATCTATGATAATCGCTATTACAGTTCAAGTGCAATTTCGCAATTTTTATGCGGGGACCTCCGCTCGGCGGGGAATGTCGGTCAAGCCACAGGTCGACAAACCGGCCGCCGCGCCCTAAGTGCTGATGGCCAGGATAATCGCCCAGCGCCGCGACAATAAGCATAAGTCGCGGCGAAATCGTTTTTGCGGTAGGCGATGAGTTGACACAAGCCTTTCGGCGGTTGCCAGACTGGGCTAACCATGCTTTTGCACGGCGCGGCCCAGCTTGATGCTGCAATCGCGCGCGATCTCGCCAGTTCCGCCCTTAGAGTGAACCTTTGAAGCCGGCGCGCGAAGATAAAGTCACCCATGAGGAAATCGCGAATGCCATTCGCGCGCTCACCATGGACGCGGTGGAAGAGGCGAAATCGGGTCGTCCGGGTCTGCCGATGGGCGCCGCCGATATCGCCACTGTGCTGTTCACCAAGGTGCTCAAATATGACGCCGCCGCCGCAAGCTGGCCGGACCGCGACCGTTTCGTCCTGTCCGCCGGCCATGGCTCGATGCTGCTTTATGCGCTGCTCTATTCGGGCGGCGAACCAAGCATGACCGTCGCGGAACTGCAACGCTTCCGTCAGCTCGGCTCGCGGACGCCGGGCCCATCCCGAATACCGCCATGCGGCGGGAGTGGAAGCCACAACGGATCCGCTCGGCCAGGGGCTTGCCGTGGCGGCCCTGATGGCGCTTGCCGAACGCGCGCCGAATGCGCAGCTCGGCTCAATCGTCGATCGTCATACATTATGTCCTCGCCTCCGATGGCGATCTCATGGAGGCATCAGCCAGGACGTGATCATCGGCGAAGATGGGATTTTCATCGGCATAACCAGTTTTGGCGCGAGCGCGCCCGACACGGATGTCTACAACTATTTCAACGTTTCGCCAGAAGCCGTCGCCGAAGCTCCGGCGCCGCGTTGCAACAGTTGACGCGCGTTAAAATAACCAACATGCCATGCGGGACGGTGCGGGGTGAGCCGGGCCACCCGCGGAGGAGGAGAAGCAATGGCGATTCGAGTCGCTATCAACGGATTTGGCCGCATCGGCCGCAATATTCTTCGCGCGGTTGCAGAGGCAAAGCGCAACGACATTCACATTGTCGCCATCAACGATCTCGGTCCGGTTGAGACCAATGCCCATTTGCTGCGCTTCGATTCCGTGCACGGCCGGTTTCCCGGCGACATCAAGGTGGCGGGCGACTCGATCGATTTCGGCGAGGGTCCGATCAAGGTGACCGCGATCCGCGATCCGCGCGAATTGCCGCACAGGGAGCTTGCCGTCGACATCGCGCTCGAATGCACTGGGTCTTTTACGTCGAAGGACAAAGCCTCCGCGCATTTGAAGGCGGGCGCCAAGCGCGTCCTCGTCTCGGCGACGGCCGGCGATGCCGATCTGACCGTGGTCTTTGGGGTCAATCACGCCAAGCTGACCAAGGCTCATCTCATTGTCTCCAATGCGTCCTGCACCACCAATTGCCTCGCCCCGGTCGCCAAGATCCTCAACGACGCGATCGGCATCGAAACAGGGTTCATGACGACGATCCACTCCTATACCGGCGACCAGCCGGTGCTTGACACGATGCACAGGGACCTCTACCGGGCCCGAGCGGCCGCGCTTTCGATGATCCCGACCACGACCGGAGCGGCGCGCGCCATCGGCCTCGTCCTGCCCGAGCTCAACGGCAAACTCGACGGCGCGGCGATCCGCGTGCCCACCCCGAACGTGTCCGTCGTCGATTTCAAATTCGTCGCCAAACGCAAGACGACAGCCGGCGAGATCAAGGACACGGTCAAGCGCGCCTCGGAGAGCCATTTGAAAGGCATTCTCACATTCACCGAAAGCCCCAATGTGTCCGCCGATTTCAATCACGATCCGCATTCGTCGATCTTTCACATGGATCAGACAAAAGTGATGGAGGGCACATTCGTGCGTGTCCTGGCCTGGTACGACAATGAATGGGGCTTTTCGAACCGCATGATCGATGTCGCCGCCGTTATGGGAAAGCTGATATGACGAGAACAGCGCCCATGTCCGCGTTCCGGACACTCGACGATGTGGACCTTGCCGGCAAGAGGGTGCTCGTTCGCGCCGACCTCAACGTCCCGATGGAATACGGCAAGATCACCGACGCAACCCGCATCGACCGGATTCTTGTGAATATTCGCGAGATTTCGGAAAAAAAAGGCAAGGTTATTCTCTTGTCGCATCTCGGCCGCCCGACCAACGGCCCGGACCCGAAGCACTCGCTAAAACCCGTCGCGGTGGAGATTGAACGCCAGCTCGGACGCTATATCGCCTTTTCTTCCGACTGCGCCGGTGATGTCGCGAAGAGCGCGGTCGATGCGATGCACGACGGCGACGTCCTCGTGCTCGAAAATACAAGGTTCCATGCCGCCGAGACGAAGAACGATCCGGCCTTCGTGGACGCCTTGGCCGAACTCGGCGATATTTACGTCAACGACGCTTTTTCCACCGCGCATCGCGCGCACGCCTCGACCGAAGGGGTGGCGCACAAGCTCCCGGCCTACATCGGGCGCAGCATGCAGCATGAGCTTGAAATGCTGAAACGGATGCTGGCCGACCCAAAGCGTCCGCTGGCGGCGATCGTCGGCGGCGCGAAAGTCTCGACCAAATTCGAGCTTCTCGGCAACCTCATGCGCGAGGTCGAATATTTGTTCGTCGGCGGCGCCATGGCCAATACGCTTCTCGCGGCGAGCGGCAAGGCGGTCGGGAAATCCCTCCACGAGAAGAAGTTCGCCGATGTCGCACGCCAGATCATCGGCGAGGCCGATGCGGCAAATTGCAAGCTCGTGCTGCCGGTCGATGTGGTTGTCGCCTCGCGCCTCGAACCGAATGTGCGCACAAAGACCGTCGACAGCGACTCCGTGGGGGAGGATCAAATGATCCTCGACATCGGGCCGCGCACCATCTCGCAGGCCGTAGGCCTTCTTGCTTCGGCGCGGACGCTCGTCTGGAACGGACCCGTCGGCGCTTTCGAGATCGCGCCATTCCAAACCGGCACGATGACAATCGCCAAGGTCGCGGCGCAGCTCACCAAGGTGGGCGCGCTGGAGACCATCGCCGGCGGCGGCGATACGATCGCGGCCCTCAATCAAGCGGCTGTAACCCAAGACTTCACCTATGTCTCGACAGCCGGCGGCGCTTTTCTCGAATGGCTCGAAGGCAAGCAACTGCCCGGCGTCGAGGCGCTCCGCTGGTCCGGCGCGGCGAGCGGGTGAGGTTTGCTTCCCCAAGCATGATCCGCGAAAGCGGCCGCCGGTTATGAATGAGTTTGTTGGCTACCTCCATGAAGTGTTCGAGCTATTCGGCCCGATCAGAGCCCGAAAAATGTTCAGCGGGTATGGCATCTACCGCAATGGATTGATGTTCGGGCTCGTGGCCGGCGACACTCTCTATCTGAAAGCGGACGGCGAAAACGCCCGCCACTTTGAGAAAGAGGGGCTCGGACGATTCGAGTACAGGAATGGCGAAAGGGTAGTGAAGATGTCCTACCACCGTGCGCCAGCCGGGATCATGGAAGACCGGGACGAAGCCGCGATGTGGGCGCGCCGCTCGTATGAGGCGGCGCTTCGTTCCCAAATGTCAAAGAATAAGACCGAACGAAATCC
>JBATYB010000241.1:0-5024 GCA_049673825.1 Methylocella sp.
TGGACAATCAGATCAAAGTAAACGGGCGCAGGATTGAGCCCGAGCATGTCGAAACCTTGCTGCGGCGCCACCTCCCGCTCACCGACATCGCGGTCGTCGCTTGCGCCTTGACGAATGGCGCCAAGCATTTGGTCGCCTTCGTTGTTCCGCTCCCCGGCACTTCCCTTTCCGGTGCCGCCTTCCGGGAGGCCGCCAACCGCTATTTGCCGCCGCATATGATCCCGGCGCGCCTGGAGACAGTCGATGCTTTTCCGCTAACCGGGACAGGCAAGATCGACCGCCTCGCCCTGAGTCGCCGGGCAGCGGACGCGCGGGCACAGACCCCTTCGAACACCCAGTTCACCACCCCGGTCGAGGCCACGCTGATCGATTTGTGGTGCCATCACCTGCAGCTGGAAACCGTCGATGTCGACCAAAACTTTTTCGACCTCGGCGGCAGCTCGCTCGAGCTCCTTGGCGTGCATGCCGACGTCGAACGGCTTTTCCCGGGACAGATTTCGATCAAGGATTTGTTCGACCTGCCGACGATCCGGCTACTGCACGGCCGGCTTTCCGGAGCGCCCGCGGCCGACGCCACCGCGCAAGCCGCGGCGCAGGCGGCGCTCCAACGGCGCGCGCGCCAGAACCGCGCCCGTTCGTCCATCGTCCACCCAAACTCGGACACGGGTAATTAATGTCCGCCCAAGATGCTCTTCCCGCGATAGCCGTGATCGGCATGGCCGGCCGCTTCCCTGGCGCGGCGGAGCTCGACACGTTCTGGGACAATCTCCGGCGCGGCGTGGAATCCATCACCCATTTTTCTCCCGGCGAGCTGGAGGACGCCTACGGCCGTTCGGTGCAAAACCAGCCCGGCTATGTGCGCGCAAGATCGATTTTGGAGGGCGTCGAGCTGTTCGATGCCGGCTTCTTCAATTTCCTGCCGCGCGAGGCGGAGCTGACCGACCCGCAACAAAGGGTCTTTCTGGAAATCGCCTGGGAGGCTTTGGAAAGCGCCGGTTACGACCCGGCCGCCTTTGCCGGCGAGATCGCGGTCTATGCCGGGAGTAGCTTCAATACCTACCTCCTTTATCACGTGCTGGCGGACCGCCGGCGGCTCGAAACTATGACCGGCACCTATCAAGTCGGCGAATTTCCGGCGCTTGTCGGCAACGGCGCCGATTTCCTCGCGACGCGGACCGCTTACAAGCTCGATCTGCGCGGTCCCGCCTTTACCGTGCAATCGGCGTGCTCGACCTCGCTTCTTGCCGTCGCGGAAGCGTGCCAATGCCTTCTCGATTATCGCGCCGACATGGCCCTCGCGGGCGGCGTATCGATCACCTTTCCGCAGAAGCGCGGCTATCTCTATCAGGAAGGCGGGATGGTTTCGCCGGACGGTCACTGCCGCACCTTCGACGCCGAAGCGGCGGGGACCGTGTTCGGCAGCGGCGCCGGCGTGGTGTTGTTGAAGCGTCTTGACGCCGCCTTGGCCGACGGCGACCAGATCCGCGCGGTCATTCGCGGCAGCGCGGTCAACAACGACGGGGCCAGGAAAGTCGGCTATACGGCGCCGAGCAGCGACGGCCAAGCCAAGGTCATCGCCATCGCCCATGCCGTCGCGGATATCACCGCCGATTCCATTTCCTATGTCGAGTGCCACGGCACCGCGACCCCGCTTGGCGATCCGATCGAAATTGCCGGCCTCGCCAAGGCCTTTGGCGCGACCACCGATCGCAAGGGATTTTGTCCGATCGGCACGGTCAAAACGAACATCGGCCATCTCGATATCGCGTCCGGCGTCGCCGGGTTAATCAAAACCATTCTTGCGCTCGAACAGGAAAGCCTGCCGGCGACGCTGCATTTCAAGGCCCCGAACCCGAAACTCGGCCTGGAGGAGAGCCCATTCTTCGTCAATGCCGAGTTGCGGCCTTGGCCGCGCGGCGCCAAACCGCGCATCGCTGGGGTCAATGCCGCGGGCGTGGGCGGAACCAATGTCCATCTGATCGTCGAGGAAGCGCCCGCGATTCCGGCCGCCGCCGCGACCGCCGCCGATGACGAGACCGCGCATCTGTTTGTCTTGTCGGCCCGCGACGACAATGCCTTGGCGGAAGCCCGCGGCCGCCTCGCGGCACATGTCGAAACGCACGCGGAACAGAGCATCGGCGACATCGCCTTCACCTTGCAGACCGGCAGGCGCGGTTTCACCAGGCGGTTCGCCGCTGTCGCCAAGGACAGGCGCGGCTTGATCGAAAAGCTCGGCGGCCCCGGCAAGGCCGAGGCGGCGGCCGCGTCCCGGCAAAAGCTTGCGTTCCTGTTTCCTGGCCAGGGCGCGCAATATCCTGGCATGGGTCAGGGCCTTTACCGGCGTTATCCGGTTGTCGCGCGCACGATCGACCAATGCGCTTCGATTCTGGAACCTTTGCTTGGCCTCGACCTGCGCACGGTCCTTTTCGGCGACCCTCGGGAGGCCGGGCCGCGACTCCGGGCGACCGCGCTCGCGCAACCCGCCCTGTTCAGCGTCAGCTTCTCCGTCGCGGCGTTATGGCGGAGCCTGGGCTTTGAGCCAGCCGCCATGCTTGGCCACAGCATCGGCGAATTCGTCGCCGCGACGCTCGCCGGCGTGATGCGGCTCGAAGACGCCCTGACGGTCGTCGCCGCGCGCGGCGCCATGATGCAGGAGCTGCCGGAAGGCGCGATGCTCGCGGTCATGCTGGCGGAGCCCGAACTCAAAGCCTGCCTGCCCGGCGATCTCTCGATCGCCGCGGTCAACGCCAAGGCCGTCTGCGTAGTCGCCGGGCCGCATCCGGCAATCGACGCTTTCGAGGCGAAGCTGACCGCCCGAGGCACCGGCTGGCGGCGGTTGCGGACCTCGCATGCTTTTCATTCGGCGATGGTCGATCCGGTGATCGAACCGCTGGCGAAGATCCTGGCGAAGATTCCTCTCAGCCCGCCCGGCCTGCCTTACGTCTCCACCATGTCGGGAACGTGGATCACGGCGGATCAGGCGACGGACCCGCACTATTGGGCGCGGCATTGCCGCGAGACGGTGCGCTACGCCGCGGCATTCGCGTGCCTCGCCGAACCAGTATCGCCGATCTTGATCGAGGTCGGCCCCGGCCGGACGCTCACAAGCCTCGCCCGGCAAAACGCCGCGTCGCGCGGGGCGCCTCTGATCGCCGCTTCGCTCCCAGACCCGGTCGAGGAACGCGACGCCGGCGCGGTCTTTCTCGATACGCTCGGACGCCTGTGGGCCATTGGCGCAGCGCCGGATTGGCGCGCGTTGCACGACGGCGCACCGCGACGGCGCGTCGTCCTGCCTACCTACCCTTTCCAGCGGAAGCGCTATTTCATAGACGCGCCAATCGCTAGCCCGGACACGGCCACCCCTATTACTGCCACCCCTATTACTGCCAACCCTATTAAAGGAAACCAAGTGACCGCCATGGCAAAAGAAACACCGCAGCCGGCCCGGAATGCGGGGATCGCGCAACAACCCGAAACGCCAAACCGCCAAGCGGCGATCCGGGCCGAACTGGCGGCCTTGCTCGAAAATCTTTCGGGCATCGACGTCGCCAACGCGCCGCGCGGCACAAGTTTCCTCGAACTCGGCTTCGATTCACTTTTCCTCACGCAGGCGAGCCAAGCCATCAAGACCCGATTCAACGCCGCCGTCAGCTTTCGCCAGATGATGGGCGAGCTAGCGACGGTGGATGCCGTCGCCGGGCATCTCGACCGGGTGGCGGAGAATTTCGTGGTCGAGGCCACCCCAGCCGCGCGGAGCCAAATCGAGGCTAGCCCCGCCACACCTCCTCCCGCCGCAAGCCCGGCACCCGGTTTTGCCGCTGTTTCCGGGCCGGGACAAGGCATCGAGCAAGTCATGGCGGCGCAACTCGCCAGCATGACGGATCTCATAAACCGGCAGCTCGAAACCTTGCGGCAGATTGGCGGCGCGGCACCTTTGGCCGCGGCGGCGGCCCCAGCCGTCCAGCAACCCCCGCAAGCAGCGGCGCCGCTTCAAGCAAAGCCGCTTCCGGGAAAAACACCCGGCGAGGCCTTTGGCCCCTTCAAGCCCTTCTCGCAAGCGCGCGATGCCGGTCTCGACGCTGGGCAACGCCGTTTTGTCGCCGATCTGATCGAACGCTACACAGCGCGCACGCGCGGTTCCAAGGACATGACCCAGGCATCGAGAGCGGTGCTCGCCGATCCCCGGGTCGCCGCCGGATTCCATCCGGAATGGAAGGAGATCGTTTACCCGATCGTCACCGTCCGCTCCGAGGGCTCGAAACTTTGGGACGTCGACGGCAACGTTTATATCGATCTCCTGAACGGCTTTGGTCCGACCGCCTTCGGCCACGCACCCGATTTCGTTCGTGACGCGCTCATCGCGCAAATCGACCGCGGCTTTGAATTGGGCCCGCAAACGCCTCTCGCCGGCGAGGTCGCGAAGCTCCTTTGCGATCTCACGGGCAACGAGCGGATGACCTTTTGCAACACGGGGTCCGAAGCGGTGATGGCGGCGATGCGGATCGCGCGAACGGTGACCGGGCGCAACCGGATCGTCTATTTCGCCGGCGACTACCACGGCCAATTCGACGAAGTTTTGGCGCGCGGCGGCGTTCGCGACGGGGTTGCGCGGGTATTTCCGATCGCTCCGGGCATTCCGGCCGAATCCATCGCCAACATCACCATCCTGGACTATGGAACCCCCGACAGCCTCGCCTGGCTCGAACAGCACGTTCATGAATTGGCGGCGGTCCTGGTCGAACCCGTGCAGAGCCGGCGGCCGGACTTCCGCCCCCGGCAATTCCTGGAGGCGTTGCGCGAGCTGACCGCGAAGGCCGGGACCGCTTTAATCTTTGACGAAATCGTCACGGGCTTCCGCGTCCATCCGGGCGGCGTGCAGGCGTTGTTCGGCATCCGCGCCGATCTTGTCACCTACGGCAAGGTGGCCGGCGGCGGCATGCCGATCGGCATCCTTGCCGGCAAGGCCGCGTTCATGGACGCTCTCGACGGCGGGTTCTGGGAATATGGCGACGAGTCCTATCCGG
>JBATYB010000242.1:0-5605 GCA_049673825.1 Methylocella sp.
CCGGTAGGCTTTGCCCGCCCTGGCGACCCACGACGCCGCGCCTTGGGCGAGCGGCGCGCGAAGCTCCTCGACGAGACCGGCCCAGGCCGCGGGATGGAAAGCGTGGAGATAGGGCGCTTGCCGTTCCAGCCATTTCGCGCCGAGAGCGGCGGCATCGGCGGCGCTGCGCGGCGAAGGGGATGTGGCGATCATGGCGGCGATGTTTTCGGCTCCCCGCGGCAAATTCGATATCGCGCGGAAGATCGCGATGAGAGTCTTGACGCCGGCCAAGGTTGGATTGGCGGGGAGACCAAAATAATTCGTGACCATGGTTGCGTAGGCGGCGAGCGCCGCCGCTTTGCCGGCGAGCGCTTGCAGCTTCGGAATTTGGCGCCGGAAATCCGCGGGTTGCAAAGCGCTCCGCCGCCGCGCGCCGACGTACATGTGGCGGTTCAGCAGGCCAACGCTTTCCGTGAGGCGCGCGAGCCGCTCGATCAGCCGTGCTTTTTCGGCGAATTCCTGGCCGGTCCAAAGCGCCGCCTCCTCGACAAGACGCGCATCGGGCGTAAACCCGCGCCGCGCCGCCGCGATTTGGATCGAGAGCGCTCGATACGGCGTCATGGCGGTGTCGCCGATCTGGGCGTCGAGGCGTTTTGCGACATGGTTCAAGTGGTCACGCGCCGCGGTCGATTGCCCTGCCGTCTCGGCCGTCGCGGATGAGCCGGCGGCCGCTTGCAAGGTGCGATCCAGTCTTTCGGCAACGAGCCGCTTGTTTGCGGCCCGGCCGTGGAGTTCGAGGCAGATATCGTCGAGGCCCACCTTGTCCAGCCGGTCATAAACAACGTCGAGGGCGGCCATTTTCCCGGCGACGAACAGAACCGTTTGCCCGTCATGCACGGCCGCCGCGATAATATTCGTGATCGTCTGCGATTTGCCGGTTCCAGGCGGACCCTGGACGACGAGATTGTGTCCGGCGCGAACGGTCTCGATGACCCGCGACTGTGAGGAGTCCGCAGCGACAACATGAATGAGATCGGCTGGATTTAATTTTTCGTCCGGCCGGACGGCCTCGTGCGGGACCGGAGGCTCGGCCGCGAATCCCTCGCCGAGAAGCCCGCGCAAGAGCGGATGCGAGACCAGCGCATTGTCCGGCCAATTGCCGGGTTCAAGATCGCGCATCATCAACAGCTTCGCGAAGGAATAAAAGCCAAGCTCGATTGCATCGGTTTCGATCGACCATCGCCGCTTGGCGGCAACCGCATTGGCGACCGCATCGAAGTAACTCGATGGCCGCCAATTTTCGGTTTTTGCAACATCGGGCAGGGCGCCGCCAAAATCGCCGCGCAGCCGTTCCTGCAAGGCCTGATTGGTGGCGATGTCGTCCTCGCGAAGCTTCAGATCGAAGGTCGAGCGCTCGGCATCGCGAACCAGGGAGACCGGAAGCAGGATCAGCGGCGCCGTGCGGGGCACATCCGATATTTCGTTCTCGTACCAGCGCAGGAAACCAAGGGCGAGGAAGAGGATGTTGACGCCACGCTCCTCCTCTGCGGTCTTCGCGGCGCGCTGCATGGCATGCAGCCGCTTGAGCAAAAGACCGGGCGGCAGCGATGTCTGCAAACCGGTCCGGCCGCTTGTCCTAGGGGCGACCGGACGCGGCGTTTCCGGGGTCGCCGCGTCGCGCCGCATGTCCGCGATTTCCTCGGCCGCGAGAACCCGCAGCGGCTTGTTCTCGCGAACGAGATTCGCGAAGACGTCATCCGATTCATTGCCGGTGATGGTAAGCGCGCGCGACCGGTTAGCTCCCCGCGGGGTATGAATGAGGCGGTTGCGGGTCCCGGTTTCGATTAGCTTGAGGCGGGCTTCGGCGAGCAGTTTTTCGATTGGGATCCCGGCCCGGCCGCTGGCGGTCTGTCTCCTCGCCGTCCGGATCGAAGCGACTTTCCCCATTTCCGTCTCCCTTTTGCCCGGAGGCCGCCGCAAGGCCGCCTCGGGAATGCCTTAATTCGTCAGCAAGTGGAAGGAAACGTATGTGAAGTAACGTAAGCTGGCAACGGTCAATGAGCAATGTTTAGATGATAACCTTTATTACTAAGATCCTCGCGAGATTCTTTACCAAATATTTACCAATGGCCCGCTTAGCGACCTTACCTGCCGGCTCGGAAGCCGCCGGGCCGCGTCACTGGATTCCCCTAAATGTGAACCAGCGAGCATGGTCCGGACCCTTGGCTTTCCGATCATGCTTTGACGTCTTGGTGCTCGCATGATCTTTATGGCCAGCGAGCCTCTGGCCGGCATCGTCCGTTTTGCCTTTCGCCGCATTTTTGGCGCCAGACCCGAGAGACCGTGGTGTTGAACATATTGCCGCAAGACCAGCTCGATCTCATCTTGCGCCGGCACGCGGAAATTCTCGCCCGCCTCGCCGGGGCGCTCGAGCCCGCGGCGTTCGTGGCGTTGTCGCGCGAGCTGGCCGGCATCGAGAATGTTGCGAGGGCCATCCGGGATTTTCGCGGGCAAGCCGAGGAAGCCGCCGGACTCGAAGCCCTGGTGGCCGATCCCGCGACCGGCGCCGAGATGCGCGGCCTCGCCGAGGAAGAGTTAAGGGCGGTCCGCGCACGGCTTTTTGATCTCCAAATGGATCTGAAGATCGCGCTTCTGCCAAAGGACGCCGCGGATGAAAAAAACGCCATTCTCGAGATTCGTGCCGGGACCGGCGGCGGCGAGGCGGCACTTTTCGCGGGCGATCTTTTCCGGATGTATCACCGCTACGCCGAGCTGAAAGGCTGGCGCGCCGAGATTTTGTCGGCGAGCGAAGGAATGTCGGGGGGCTACAAGGAAATCGTGGCCGAGATCGCGGGACGCGGCGTCTTCGCGCGGTTGAAATTCGAATCCGGCGTGCATCGCGTCCAACGCGTGCCGGAAACCGAGACCCAGGGGCGCGTTCATACCTCGGCGGCAACCGTCGCGGTCTTGCCCGAAGCCGAGGAAGTCGACGTCGATATCAACGAAGCGGACCTGAAGATCGATACGATGCGCGCGCAAGGCGCCGGCGGCCAGCATGTCAACAAGACCGAATCCGCGGTCCGCATCACCCATTTGCCGACGGGGACCATCGTCTTCGTGCAGGACGAGCGTTCGCAGCACAAGAACCGCGCCCGCGCCATGACGCTCTTGCGTTCCAAGATCTACGACACCCAACGCCGGAAACGCGACGCCGAGCGCGCCGCGGACCGGCGTGCCCAGGTCGGTTCCGGCGATCGCTCCGAACGAATCCGCACCTATAATTTTCCGCAAGGGCGGCTCACCGACCACCGGATCCATTTGACACTTTATAAGCTCGACAAGGTCATGACCGGCGAAGCGCTGGACGAAGTGATCGATGCCCTTGTCACCCAGCATCAGGCAGATTTGCTCGCGGCGCCCGAAAGCGGGGCAGCTTGAAGACCTGGTCCGCGTCTTGGCTCTTCTGGGCTTTGCTGTCGGCAATTTTTGCCGCCCTGACCGCGATTTTCGCGAAAATCGGGGTCGCGAACATCAATTCCGATCTAGCGACTTTGTTTCGCACGGTCGTGATTGCGGTCATCCTCGCCGCGATTGTCGCGCTCACCAAACAATATCAGCCGCTCGCCTCGATTTCGATGCGCACATATGTTTTTCTTGCCTTGTCCGGCGTCGCCACGGGGGCTTCCTGGCTTTGCTATTTTCGCGCCTTGAAGCTCGGCGAGGCCTCCCGCGTTGCGCCGATCGACAAGCTTTCGATTGTTCTCGTCGCTGTCTTCGGTGCCTTATTTTTGGGCGAGCGGCTCACGGCGGCGAATTGGCTCGGCATTGTTTTGATCGGCTGCGGCGCGCTGCTCGTCGCCTCCAAGGGCTGAGGGCGCCGGGGATTGATCTGGAGCGGGCGCATTAACGGAACCAACGGAGGCTCCAGCGGTTTTGCTTCTCGCGAACTGCCGATGACCGTCGCGGGAAACGGCGAAACCGCTTGGCGCTCAGACGTGCTAACGAGCTCGCCGCCATCCTCGGCAACGAATGGGGCAAGGCCAGCGCCGCGCAACGCAACCGGAATCTGAATCATGCTCATAAGATATGGCTATGAATTGACGTTCCATTGCGCGGAGCCGGCATTGATGGTTTGTCTGCTCGACGCGCATCGCGATTATGCGCAATATATCCGCTACGAGACGCCGTTCGAGACCACGCCGGCGATTGCGACGGAGACTTATCTCGACACATTCGGCAATCAAGTTCGCCGGTTTATCGCGCCCGCGGGCGATCTCACGGTTCGCCGCGACGCGATCATCGAGGATAGCGGCCAGCCCGATCCGGTCAAGCTCGAGGCGCAAGAGATCCCGGTCGAACGATTGCCAAACGACACGTTGGTTTTCACGCTCGGCAGCCGTTATTGCGAAACCGACAAGCTTTGTGACGTCGCGTGGCAATTGTTCGGATCGACATTTCGCGGCTGGCGCCGGGTGCAGGCGATCTGCGATTTCGTCTGCAACCATCTGACGTTCGGCTATCAATATGCCCGCGCCACCCGCACCGCCTATGAAGCCTATCAGGAGCGGGTGGGCGTTTGCCGCGATTTCGCCCATCTCGCCGTCGCTTTCTGCCGCTGCATGAACATTCCGGCGCGTTACGCCAATGGGTTTTTGGGCGACATAGGCGTGCCGCCGGATCCGGCTCCAATGGATTATAACGCTTGGTTCGAAGTCTTTCTCGATGGGCGCTGGTTCACCTTCGACGCGCGCCATAACATGCCGCGCATCGGACGCATCACCGTCGCGCGCGGCCGTGACGCAACCGATATCCCGCTTGCGACATCCTTTGGGCCCCACACCTTGAAGAGCTTCAGGGTCTGGACGGAAGAGGCGGGGCCGGCTGTCCTAAGCGGCCTCACCCGCCGCATCGCCTAGACGCCGGTCGTTGCAAGCGGAAAGACGATGCTATCTGTGGCAAATGAGCAACCCGCCGCGGAAATAATTCGACGTGGGAGTCCCGGAAACATTTGGCAACGTGAGATAAATTACTGATATTATTTATGTTTCTCGATATCCTCGGCCATGCCGGGCGAGCGCCGCCAGAGTCGCGCGGGTTCACATTATCTTGACGTTGCTAGCCCGGTGCCGTTGCCTGATCGCGGCGGTTTTTGGACAAGTGGGCTGATGCGTCGTTTCACCTTTTGGCCGTGGCGAACAGGCGTTCGTGGTCGCCAAGCGGCCTGCGTTCGGGATTCGCGCCTCTCTCCGCACCACGTGCTTGTCATTGTCATCACAGTTTGCGGCCTCGCCGGTTGTGCTTCCCCAAAAGGCTTTCTCGCCCCCGTGGCCGCGAGTGCGCTGCCGGGTATGAGCCAGGTCGAAATGCTGGTCGCGACGACGCGGACGCGAACCACGCCGGCGGAGATGTTTTCCGGCGAGCGTGCGCAGACATTGGACTTTGCCGATATTGTTGTTTCGATTCCTCCGGTGCACCAACCAGGCAAAGTTGAAGATCCCCATCAAATTCCCGGCGATCCGGCAACTGATTTCGTAACGCTCAAAGCCGACTACAACGACCGCGCGCAAGCGCTCGCCACCTTCCGCCGGCTGGTGCGGACAACGCCCAAAAAGCAGGTGCTGGTGTT
>JBATYB010000243.1:0-2404 GCA_049673825.1 Methylocella sp.
AGGTCGTTGACAGCTGGAAAGCCTGGGAACTTTCCCTAAACCTCGTCGGGAAGCCAGAGTCCTCGGCGTTTCCATATTCCGGCTTTTTCTTCCGGCTGAAGGGGCAGGCCCCAAAACGCGGCGGAATGAAGACCGGCCCCGTCGCGGGCGCAAACGATAAGGAGTTCGAGGCCGGCTGAAAACGTTGCCTTCAAGGTTTCGCGGCAGCCGAGAGCGGCGATTGCCGGCGATTGATAGGGTGCGCCGCTCGCCCGGAATTTGAAAACCTGTTCACGGCGGGGTCCAAACCGGATATGTCGGCTTGCGCCGAATGAGCCCGCGGGCGGCATAAAGGCCTTTCGCGGCGGCGAGCTTCAAGCGATCGCGCCAAGGGGAAATGCGCGGCGGCGTTGGGGCGGCACCCAGTTTGCGCAGCAAGCTATTCACCTGGTATATTCGTTTTTCGGCGAGCATAGTGCGCAGCTGGTAATTGACGCTCACGGCAACGGAGATGTTGTCGTGATTGCGCGCCCAATGCGGCGCGAAAACGGGGATGTGCACGCCATATCCGGCGTGCAGCTCATAAGCGGTAGCGTCGCATTGCCGGCTTTCCTGGTAGACAATGCTATTAGGATTGCCTATGTGATACTGCTCGCGCTCCTCGTGCGAGACGAGAGTCGGATCGGTGTGATCATATACCCAAAGCGTCTTGGTCCCAACGGCCTGCATGAGAAAGTTGCAATCGTCGTCCATGTGATAAGAGGTAAGACGATTGGGCGAGCTAATCAAAATAGTTGTCTCGCCCACCACCACGTCATGATGCATTTGCTCGCCTGACAATGCGACGACGCTCGCCAGGACATCCTGCAGCACAGGACCATAGACGGGGTCCTGCGCGATCTGCTTCAGGATCACCAGGGAATTATTGTCGCCGATATTGGCGATCGTGTCGATGAGCGTCAGCCGGGGGGCGGGGTTGATTCCCCACGAATCGTTCGCATTGACCTTGCCATTCGACCAATAGGCCCCAACATGCAATGGCCGCTTGGCCAGCTTGATCAGATTTGGTATCTCGAACAGCGGGTGATCCTTGAGCCCATGCGGGAACAGGAATTGGCGGCGATTATAGTTTCGGGCAAATTGCCCGTCCGGATCGGCCAGGACCGGCATATCGCCGTCCAGAGCCGCGACGCCAGAAGCCAATGCTCTTTCATTGAGCGGCAACGACATTACCTAGACCTCCAGCATGGCCCTACGAACCATCCAACCAATGTGACACGGTAAGCATTCCGATTCGTTCTAGTCAAGCAGATCTGCGCGCTTTCGATGCGTGGGAGACAGCGTTGCCTTCGCCGCTTCGCGGCCGCAATCAGCGGCCCTGAGCGGCGGCCGTGATCCATGAACCTAACTTCGGTGGTTGGATTTTCCTC
This sequence comes from Methylocella sp., assembly GCA_049673825.1. Taxonomy (GTDB): domain Bacteria; phylum Pseudomonadota; class Alphaproteobacteria; order Rhizobiales; family Beijerinckiaceae; genus Methylocapsa. The sequence goes on from JBATYB010000243.1 coordinate 1,410, forward strand.
GCTCAAAGGCGCTCGTTCAATGCGGTCGACGGTCGCGTTCCTGCCCTTCATCAAGACCAACGACTAGGACTACCACGAAACCGTGGCGCCTCCGGATCACGCCCAAAGTCCATCAGCATGGCCTCGAACCATGTTCCTCCGGTCAATCATCTAGCGCTGGGGTCCGCACAAGGCGTTCCCGCCTCCCAATCCCTCCAAGGCGCCGGCCGCCGTGCTTCCGGGCGGCAAATCTCTCTTTGACGCATCGCCGCGCGGAACGCAATTGCAATCGCCATCGCACAAAAGCCGCCGGACTGTTCACAATCGCGACGGCACGAATTAAACTCAAGCACGTCCACCCGTCACTCCGCCTGAAACGGGCCAGTACCCTAACATGAAGCGGGCCGGTGGCCGCTCAAGTGTTTCAAATTGACAGGAACCCTCCGTGGCGCTTGCGATCGAATCAATCAAAACAACGGGCGCGCGGCGCCTTTTCGGGCTGACGCTCGTTGGCCTTTGGCTCTTGGCGAGCGTGCCGGGCGCAGTTTGCCAAGGCGTCGTGAAATCCAAGCATGGCGATTGGCAGCTGCGCTGCGAGACGCCGCCCGGCGCCGCCAAGGAGCAATGCGCGCTCTTGCAGAGCGTCGCCGCGGAAGACAGGCCAAACATCAATCTGACGGTCATCGTTCTCAAGACAGCGGATGGGAAGAGCCGCCTGTTGCGGGTGATTGCACCGCTTGGGGTGCTACTTCCTTCCGGATTGGGGCTCAAGATCGACGACATCGATGTCGGACGCGCCGGTTTCGTCCGCTGTCTTCCGACCGGATGCGTGGCCGAGGTGGCCATGGAGGAAAAATTGATCGACCAAATGAAAACCGGCAAGAACGCCACCTTCATCATTTTTCAGACCCCGGAAGAAGGAATCGGCATACCGCTCGCCCTGGCCGGGTTTAAGGAAGGGTTCGATGCCTTGCCGTGAATTGGGCCGGAATTCGGCGTGGCCGCCAGCGCCGATC
>JBATYB010000244.1:0-2348 GCA_049673825.1 Methylocella sp.
GCTTAGTACCATCCCTTTCTTCCTGAATTTGATCGCTATGGCCACGGCCACACAGATCACGCTCCATCCCGGTGAAACTTACGCTCTTCAACTTAAGAGCCGGGGTTCAGCGGGCTACTCGTGGACATACGAACTTTCCGGCAGCAAGGACGTGGTAGAGGTCAGCATTCGAGGCACCGGTGGCCCACCGCTTAGCACATCAGGTGGGCCGCCCCCGACTTACAGTGCGGACGAACAGTTAGTCGTCAAAGCAACTTCAGTCGGCGAGGTCACGATACATTTATCCTTGCAGCGTCCCTGGGAACGGGGCAAACCTCCTCTTGCTGAGCAGGTTCTAACCGTGAGCGTCCACCCTCGGACACCAGGGAAAACCGGGGGTTAAAGAAATACAAGGCCTTTATGTCGCGGCGGGGGAAAACGGCATCTTACAAGGTATAGTGTCCCGATCCTGGCAAATGCCAAGGTTTAATTGCGTAGCATGACTGATTTAAGAAGTGCCTCAAGCGGGCATATCGAGGAGACCGGCCGTGCCGTCCGCCGCGCCAAACAACAGCCTGCCGCCCGCGTGGTCCCAAGCCAGCGCGCCAATTGCCCGCCCGCCCTCGGGCGCCGCGCGCACCAAAATCTCGGCGCCATCGGGAATCCGGCAAAGCAACAAAAACCCGTCCTCGTAGCCCTGCGCCACGACAAGCGATTTTGGGTGAAACGCGACGCAGGTGACTTTGGCGTTTCTCGCGCCGCATTCGAGCGGGGCTTTGTTGATCGTCCCCTCCTTATCCGTGAACGGCCAAATAATTGCGGCATCCGCGCCCGACGTCGCCAGCCAATGGCCATCAAAGGACCAGGACAGCGAGCGCGTTTTCGCCGGATAGCCGCTCATCCGCATGTCCTTCTTATCGGCGACGCGCCAGGCGTGCAGCGCGTTTTCCTGCATCGCGGTCGCGAGAAAACGCCCGTCCGGAGACGCCGTTATGGAAAGATGCGAGCCTTTCCATTTGAAGTGATCCGGCGGCGCGGCGGCATTCGGAAACCATAAGGTCGCGCCGTCGTAATGGGCGATCGCGAGCTTGTAGCCTTTCGGCATGAAGGCGAGCCCGCGCACGCTCGACGGCGCGGTAAAGGATTTTATGCCGCCGGCGGAATCGCGCGAGCGCACATTCTTGCCGCTCGACCACGCGATCGATCCGTCGTCCCGCGCGGCGAGCGCATCGATCCATTTGCCTTTTTCATCCGCGATCTCTTGAACGCTGCCATCTTGGGAAACCGCCACCACGCGGCCATCGTCGCCCCCGGTGATGAATTTATCCCCGGCCGTGACGGCGACAAGAATGGAAGCACCGGGATGCGCCGCGATGCGCCGTTCGGCCTCGGGCGTCGCGAGCAGCACGGTGCCGTCTTCGAGTGCCAGCGCTGGGATTGGCCCAAGAAAACCCGCCGCCGCGACCGGCGCGCCGGCATCGAGCGGCGTGACATGGGCGGTTAGGGAGGCGGCGGCCATGATCTTATTCATTTGCGCTTGCACGTCGCGGCATCGCTTCAAGCGTCACGCCGCGCAGCCCAAGAAGCCCTGGGTAATCTCGTCTTTTTTCAAATTGCGGCCGATGAAGACGAGCCGGCTCAGGCGTTGTTCCCGCGGTTTCCATTCGCGCTGGAGATCGCCGTCGAGAAGCATGTGCACGCCCTGGAAGACGAAGCGCTTAGGCTCGTCCTTGAAGGCGAGTATGCCTTTCGCGCGCAGGATCGACGCGCCCTCCTTTTGCACATAGTTTTGCAGCCATGGCATAAATTTTTCCGGATCGATATCGCCCTCAATAGACAGAGATACCGATTGCATGTCTTCGTCATGATAATGTCTTAAGCCGTGATGCGCGTGCTCATGCTCATGCTTATGATCGTCCTCGCCATCGAGAAATTCCGGCTCGATTTTGAGGATGCGCCGCAAGTCGAAGGCGTTGCGGCCGAGCACGGCGTCGAGCGGCACCGCGCAATTCACGGTCTTGTGCAGTTTCGCATAGGGGTTGATCGCGCGGATACGCGCTTCGACTTCGCGGAGTTCATCCACGCCGACGAGATCGGTCTTGTTGAGGATAATCACATCGGCGAAGGCAATCTGGTTCTTGGCCTCCGGCGCGTCCTTGAGCCGCTCAGTGAGCCATTTGGCGTCGGCGACGGTGACGACCGCATCGAGCTGAGCTGCCTCGCGCACATCGGCATCGACAAAAAAGGTCTGCGCCACGGGGGCAGGATCGGCAAGACCTGTCGTCTCGACGAGGATCGCGTCGAACCTGCCCTTGCGCTTCAGCAAGCCCTCGACGATGCGGATGAGATCGCCGCGCACGGTGCAGCAG
>JBATYB010000245.1:0-5988 GCA_049673825.1 Methylocella sp.
GGTGTAGACCTTGCGATCGTAGTGGCCTTGCTTGGTCCAAAGTTCGATTTGCGCCAAGGTCTGATTGGTAAACGAAGCCGACATCACAAAGGAAGGGTGTCCCGTCGCATTGCCGAGATTGACGAGCCGCCCTTCCGACAAAAGGATGATCCGCTTGCCGTTTGGAAACTCGATCTCGTCGACCTGCGGCTTGACATTGTGCCATGTGAAATTGCGTAAGCCAGCGACCTGGATCTCGGAATCGAAATGACCGATATTGCAGACGATGGCGCGATCCTTCATCGCGCGCATGTGGTCGACCGTGATGACGTCGACATCGCCAGTGCAGGTCACGAAAATATCCGCGCGGGGCGCCGCATCCTCCATCGTTGTGACCTCATATCCCTCCATCGCCGCCTGCAAGGCACAGATCGGATCGACCTCGGATACCATCACGCGGCAACCGGCATTGCGCAGAGAGGCAGACGAGCCCTTTCCGACGTCGCCAAAACCCGCGATCATCGCGACCTTGCCCGCCATCATCACGTCGGTGCCGCGGCGGATGCCGTCGACGAGCGATTCCCGGCAGCCGTAAAGGTTGTCGAACTTCGACTTGGTGACCGAATCGTTGACGTTGATCGCGGGCCAGAGAAGCTTGCCGTCGCGCTCCATCGAATAAAGCCTGTGGACGCCGGTCGTCGTCTCCTCGCTGACGCCCTTGATGGCATGGCCGCGTTTAGCGTACCAGCCGGGAATGTCGGCGAGCCGCTGCTTGATGGCCGCGAAAAGAACCTCTTCTTCCTCGTTGCCCGCTTTGGCGAGAAAAGCCGTGTCGCCCGCCTCGGCGCGCATGCCGAGATGAATGAGCATCGTGGCGTCGCCGCCGTCGTCCAAAATGAGGTTCGGCGTGCCGCCGTCGCTCCATTCAAAGATCTTATGGGTGTAATCCCAATAATCATTGAGGCTTTCGCCCTTGATGGCGAAGACCGGCGTGCCGGTCGCGGCGATCGCGGCGGCGGCATGGTCCTGGGTCGAATAAATGTTGCAGGAGGCCCAGCGGACATCGGCGCCGAGCGCCTTTAACGTCTCGATCAGCACGGCGGTTTGGATCGTCATATGCAGCGACCCGGCGATCCGCGCGCCCTCGAGCGTCTGGCTCGCGCCAAATTCGGCGCGAACCGCCATCAAACCCGGCATTTCGGTTTCCGCGATGGCAATTTCCTTGCGGCCCCAGGCGGCAAGCCCGAGGTTGGCGATGGCGTAATCATGCGGCGTGTGGGTCATGGGCTCCTGGCGCTCCGGAAAGAAGAGTCCGGGCCTATAGCAGGCTCCCGCGAAAGAGGCAATAAAGATATAAGCAAGTCTTTATGTGAATGTTCCCAAGGTGAATATTGCCAGGCTCCCGCCCTTCACGCCCCTGGCTTCGTCCATTTCAGAATCGGGTTGCGCGCCGCGCGGGTCTCGTCGAGGCGGGGGCGCGGCGCAAAACGAGGCGCGCCGGCAAAGCGCCCGGTGTCCCCGCGCTTCGCGGCTAGGGCGAGATCGCGCAAGGCCGCGATGAAAAGATCGAGCGAGGCTTTCGATTCCGATTCGGTCGGCTCGATCAGCATCGCGCCATGCGCCACGAGGGGGAAATAAATCGTCATCGGGTGAAGGCCCTCGTCGATCATCGCCTTGGCGAAATTGAGGGTTGTGAGGCCAGTCGGCTTCAGCCATGTCTCGTCGAACAAAACCTCGTGCATGCAAGGCCTATCGCCGAATGGCACCGACATCAGATCCTTGAGGCCCGCGCGGATATAATTCGCATTCAGCACGGCGTCCTCGGCGGCCTGCCGCAAGCCGCCGGCGCCATGTGACAGCATATAGGCCAAGGCGCGCACGAACATGCCCATCTGGCCATGGAAGGCCGCGATCCGGCCAAATGCGCCGGGCGCCTCGCTTTGATGCTCGACGAGGCGCCATCCGCCCGCATCCCCGCGCAGGAAAGGCACCGGCGCGAAAGGCGCAAGCCGCGACGAAAGGACGACCGGGCCAGCGCCGGGTCCGCCGCCGCCATGCGGAGTCGAGAAGGTCTTGTGGAGATTGATATGCATCGCATCGACGCCGAGATCGCCCGGGCGCGTCTTGCCCATGATCGCGTTGAAATTCGCCCCGTCGCAATAGAAATACGCCCCGGCCTCATGCACCAAAGCGGCAATTTCGACGGCATCCGTCTCGAACAGTCCGCAGGTGTTGGGATTGGTCAGCATGATCGCGGCGACACCTGGCCCGAGCCTGCGCTTGACCTCGGCCGTATCGAGGGTGCCGTCGGCGCGGGCCGGTATCGGACGCACTTCGAATCCGGCGCCGGCCGCCGAGGCCGGATTGGTGCCATGCGCCGACTCCGGAATGAGAACGATTTTGCGGGCTTCATCCTCTCCCTTCGCCGCAATCGCGGCCTTGATCGCCATCATGCCGCAGGCCTCGCCATGCGCGCCCGCTCTCGGCGACATGGCGAGGGCGTCCATCCCGGTCATGACCATCAGCCAGCGGGCGAGCTCGGCGACAAGTTCAAGCGCGCCTTGCACGGTGGATTGCGGTTGCAAGGGATGAATATCGGCAAAGCCGGGCAGGCGCGCCATCGCCTCGTTGAGGCGGGGATTATGCTTCATCGTGCAGGAGCCGAGCGGATAAATCCCGGCGTCGATCGCATAATTCAGCCGCGACAGCCGCACGTAATGACGCATCGTCTCGGGCTCGCTCAAGCCCGGAAGGCCAGCCGGTTGTTGCCGTTCGAGCGAGCCGAGCCGGTGTTTGAATGGCAACGGCTCGTCGAGATCGACGCCGGTAATTTCCGGACGCCCGGTTTCGAAAATCAAGCCTTCCTCGATTTCGAGGCCGCGATTGCCGGTGAAGGTTCCGGCGTCCGCCGCCGCCTCTATGGCGCGGCCTCGCTGCATCAGCATGTCAGGGCTCCTTGCAAGGCTTCCGCGAAGGCGGCGCGATCGGCGTCGGTGTTGACTTCCGTGGAGGCGGCGAGAATGAGATCGTCCAATCCCTTGTCCGGCAACAGCCGCGAGACCGGCACCCCTCCGAGCACGCCTTTTTCCGCCATCCGCTCAACCACCTGAGCGGCGTCGGCCGCGATTTTGATCGTGAATTCGTTGAAAAATGTCTCGTTCAGAACCTCGACGCTTCGCACCGCCGCGAGCCGGTCCGCGAGAGCGACCGCATTGGCATGATTGATCCGGGCAAGGCGCCGCAGGCCCGCATCGCCGAGCAGGGTCAGATGAATCGTGAAGGCAAGGGCGGCGAGGCCCGAATTGGTGCAGATATTGGAAGTTGCCTTGTCGCGCCTGATATGCTGCTCGCGCGTCGAAAGGGTCAAAACGAAGCCGCGCCGTCCCGAGGCATCCATCGTTTCGCCGCAGAGGCGACCCGGCATCTGGCGAAGATATTTGGCCTTGGCGGCGAAGAGCCCGACATAAGGGCCGCCGAAATTCAAGCGATTGCCGATGGACTGTCCTTCGCCGGCGACAATATCGGCGCCCATCGCTCCCGGCGGCTTGACGAGACCGAGCGAGACAACCTCGGTGAAAACCGCGATCAAAAGCGCGCCCTTCGCATGGCAGATCGCGGCGGCTCCGGAAAGATCGCGGAGATTGCCGAAAAAATCCGGGCTCTGCACCACGACGCAGGCGGTTTCATCATCGACAACGCCGCCCAGAGTCTCGGCCGCGAAAACGTCGGGCGGAAACATCGCGACGGCGTCCCCGCTCATCGCCGAATACGTGCGCACGGCCTCGGCATAATGCGGATGGAGGCCGCCCGACAATAAAGCCTTGCGGCGCTTGGTTATCCGGCGGGCCATCGCCACGGCCTCGACTGTCGCGGTCGATCCGTCATACATCGACGCATTGGCGACATCCATCGAGGTCAAGGCCGCGACCTGGGTCTGGAACTCGAAAATGGCTTGCAATGTTCCTTGCGCGATTTCGGGCTGATAGGGCGTATAGCTGGTGAGAAATTCGGAGCGTTGGATCAGATGATCGACGCTTGCCGGAACATGATGCTTGTAGGCCCCGGCCCCAACAAAAAACGGCACCGAGCCCGCCGCCACGTTTTTTGCCGCCAGCCCGGAAAGCAAGCGCTCTACCTCCATTTCGGTCTTGCGCGGCGGCAGATCGAGATCCTGTTCGAGCCGCTTAGCATTCGGAATACCGGCGAAAAGCGCGTCGATGTGGCCGACGCCGATCCGCGCCAGCATATCGGCGCGGTCCTCGTCGTTTAGTGGAAGATAACGCATCTTTGCTTCTCTCGATCGTGGTGCAACGCGGCGCCCGCATCGGCGAGCGATTCAAGTTAAAACTGTCATGGCTAAGAAACGGCCTTCAGAAACGCGTGATAGGCATCTTCGTCCATCACGCTGTCGAGCTCGGCGGCGTCGGCGAGCTTGAGTTTGAGAAACCAGCCCTTGCCGGAAGGATCCTCGTTGACCAGTCCGGGCGAATCGGCAAGCGCGCTGTTGACATCGACGACCGTGCCCGACACCGGCGCGTTGACCTCGCTGGCGGCCTTGACGCTTTCGACGGTGGCGGCCGCGGCGTCCTTGGACAAGCTCTGGCCAATTGGCGGAAGTTCGACAAACACAACGTCGCCCAATTGGGATTGCGCATAATCGGTGATCCCGACGACGCCCGTGCCGCCTTGGACGCGGACATATTCATGGCTCCTGGTGTAGCGCGTGGTCATCGGTCTTCCCTAAAGTAACGGTGCGGCACAAAAGGCATGGGAACGATTTTTGCCGCGAGCGGCTTGGCGCGCACGATCAAGCAAACTTGCGTGCCGGGCGCCGCGCGCGCGGCATCGACGTAGCCCATTGCAATTGGCCGCCCGAGGCTCGGCGCGAAGCCCCCCGAAGTAATGCGGCCGATGGTTTGGCCCTCGAGCGTCACAATTTCAGCGCCTTCCCGCGCGGGCGCCTTGCCTTCCAGTGAGAACCCCACACGCGAGCGCGACGGACCACGACCGATCGCCCGCTTCACTTGCTCATACCCCAAGAATCCGCCTTCCTCGCGCCGGCGTTTCGAGATCGACCATGCGAGTCCCGCCTCGACAGGGCCGGTTGTGCGATCGATGTCATGGCCATAAAGGCAGAGGCCTGCCTCAAGCCGGAGCGAATCCCTCGCGCCGAGGCCAATCGGGCGAACGTCCGCCTCGTCGAGCAATTCTTGGGCGAAGCCAGCCGCCGCCGCCGGAATCGAAATCTCGAAACCGTCCTCGCCGGTATAGCCGGAGCGCGAAATGATGAGAACGACACCGTCCCGCTCAACGTTTTTGGCCGACATGAATGGCATCGCCGAAACACCTTTGGCCGCGGCAAACGAAACGTGCCGGCGCAAGACCTCCGCGGCCCTCGGTCCTTGCAGGGCGAGCAAGGCATGGCCGTCGAGAACGGTCAGCGCGCAATCCGGCAGCTCGGCGGCCAGATGGGCGAAGTCGGCTATTTTGGTCGCGGCGTTGACGACGAGAAAGAGCCTCTGGCGCCTGGCTTCGTCATCGAGCCGCGTCACCATCAGATCGTCGAGAATATGGCCGTGGCCATCAAGCAATTGGGTATAGCGCATCCGCCCTGGAGAAAGGGCCGCGATATCACCCGGCACCAGCGTTTCCAGGCGGCGCGTGGCATTTGGCCCGGAAAGTATAGCCTGGCCCATGTGCGACACGTCGAACAGCCCGGCTCTCGTGCGCGTGAAAAGGTGTTCGCTGACGATTCCCGAGGGATACTGCATCGGCATGGCATAGCCGGCAAAGGCGGCCATGCGGGCGCCGAGCGCGCGATGCAAATCGTAAAGTGGCGTGCGGGCGAGCTCGCGAGCGGCGGCGGCAACGGCGGCGGATTGGCTATCGGACATCGAAATCCCCGGCCGGACAAGGTGATGGCATGTGCCTGACGGCAAAAACCGTCGCACTTTGCCCCCTCTGTCCCGAAACCTGAGAGATTTCCGTCGCGCGGCAATACTTTTCGCG
>JBATYB010000246.1:0-3076 GCA_049673825.1 Methylocella sp.
GGCGAAAAGCGACGGCCCGGCGAGCGCGGAGCTAACCGGATGCGCGTCGCCCGCCCGCCGTTCCGCCTCGGCGGCGCGGCGGGAAAGAGCGTTCACTTCCGCGGCAAGGGCCTCCACGCGGCGCGCCTGATGGGCGAAAAGGCCGTCCGTTTCGCGCCGGGCGACGGCAAGATCCGCTTGCAGCAAGGCCTCGCCGCAAAACACAAGCCGAAGCAAAAGTGAGGCTCGCCAGACATTGACGCCGAGTGCGATCGCCGCGCCAAGGAAAATAATTTCGCGCAGGCTTGCCGCCAAATCCATATGAGCTTCGAGCCAGCTCGCGATTGCAACGGAGGATTCGTTGGCCCGCAGCCAGCCAAGCCAGGCGGTCTGCTCGTCAATAGCGAAACCAAGACCGGCGCCCGAAAAGAGCAGAAGGAGCGCCGTCGCGATCAACTTCGTTTGTCCCTTGAACGCAAAAAAAGCCCGCAGCACGAAGCCAGCGCGTCGCGCCCGCCCAGGCGTGCCGGCGATCGTCCCGGCCATATCCTTGTAGGCCAGAAGCGGATCGCCCGCGATGCCGAGCTTGGAGAAAAGGCCTTTGATCCGGGCCTTGTTTGCGCAGGTATAGGCATCGACCTGCGATCCGGGGGTTTGATAGAGGATGCTCTCGGCAAGGCGCGCGCGCCGGGCACTGGCCTCGTCGAGGGCGCGCTTTTCGGCCTCGAATTTGCGGCGGGACACATCGAGCCGCTCCAAGGCTTCGCTCGCGGCAGCCCGCGGATCGCGCGCGGCACGCGCGGCTTCGGCCGCGAGAGCCGGAAACGTCCCGGCAAGGCTCGCGTGAAGCGCGCCGGCAAGGGCCGTCGCCGGATGGCCCTCAATATGGGCGGCATCGACCCGAAGCGTGACGATTTCGCCGACATAGGGCGAAGCCGGTGTGGCCGCGCGCAAATCCTCGATTGCGAGGAGAAGCTTTGTCAAGGCAAAGCTCTTGCCCGAGCCGGACGGTCCGAAAAGACCGATCGTGAGCGGTGTTTCGGTCTGCGCATGCGCGGCGAGGCCGGCAAGAAGGCCGAGCGGCGCATCGAGGCCCAGCGCGTCGGGCCCGTCGGGAAGGTCGGCGGCAAAGATCGTCCGGGGCGAAAACTCTTCGGGCTCGACGATCCGGCTTGCCGGAGGACGGGCAGGGACGGCGTGCGGCTCCGCGAGACGGGAGCCGGGGACGATCGCACCGAGAGCGCCCAGTCCGGTATCAGCCACAGTCCTATCCTTCTCGCGAACGCCGGGCCTTGGCTCGAAAGGGCGATTGTTTCCCCGCGAGCATCAGATTGCAAGGTGGCAGCCGACTATGTCGCCGTCGAGGCCGCAATCTTTTTTTGCGCTTAAGCCTAGTCGTAAAATTCGAGGAGCGCGGCCTTTTTGCCGTCGCTGACGATGATTTTGCCGGTCGAGCTCGGCTGGAACTTGATCTCGCTCATCTCGAAGCCGGACGCCAGCAATTCCGTCTCGATGGCGGCAAAATCCTGCTTGAAAGAGGTTTCAGACAAGAGGTCGATGACAGCGAATTCGAAGGGCGGCGAATCAGGATAATGACTGAGCAACCTTCTATGATCGAAGATGGCGTAAGCAGTCTTGTCGTCTCCGGTCAAACCCTCAAGCCCGACTATTTTAAGCGGGAACGGGACCTTTTTCCAGCTCCTCTCCGAGACGTTCAAAGTCCAAAGGAACGGACTATCCCATGCAATGAACTTAAATTCCTCTTTGAATGTATAGCCTGCGGTGACTTCCTCGAATTTCCAGGAATCGCGGTCCTTGTCCATAAGCTCTCGAATCCCGAGTTCGAACGTTCCATCCCGCAAGAAAATAGAAATAATATTGCCTTCGACTTCATTTGGACGGGAACTGTAAAATGCCTCTTCGCTATAAGTTGCAACCATAAATTTTGTCGAGAGGTACAGTTCGCTCAAATATCCCAGATGATGTCGTTCCAAGCTTTCCGCCGAGACGATAGCGACTTGCGGCCCGTGCAGATCCAAGACGACTTGATCGGCGTCGAACCATTTGATCAACCAAATCTCAGGCTGATCGCCTTTCGGCCAGGATCGGATGACGGCCCCGTTCAGATTGAGCGCGACCGACCCGTCCATCTCGACAATCGAGGCGAAGCCAAATTCTTCATGCAGATCGAAATATTTCACTCGATATCCGTCGAATGTGGTCAGATTTTTTAGTTGAACCTGCATGGCCCCACTCATCGCGAGCATTGATGTAATCGGCGGGATTGATAGGATAGCAGTTTACGACGTTGTTTTTCGTCGTGAATCGCAACGTAAGTGTTCGTTACAATTGACGGCCGAGACGGTCCGAGGCCGGCCAGTTTCTTGACCTCGATCCGCATTGCGCTCACTCCTCAAATGGATAGACCCAGTCGGCCGGGTTGATCGGATAACAGGTTATCACATTGTTGTTGGAATCGAGAATGACGACATAAGTATTTGTTTCGATCGAGGGCGTTTTAAGTCCCCTCGCTGACCGCCCGATGTTCAGAGAATGCGTTCCAAATTCATCATCGAAGTACACTGTGGCGCCTAGGACCACACGGTCGATTTCCTTCGCGGCGCCAACGTGGATCCGGGTGGCGTTCGCGCAAGCCTCTTGGATCAATAACGTGATGCTCTCCGCAGTGGCGAATTCCGGATAAAATTCTCCATCCCGGTCTTTCGCTCCCGGGCCATGCTTTTCGCGAATATGATCGATTATGTCCGCCGTTATGACCGGCGCCAGGTTTGCTTGTGCATATCGCGCACCCGGCACGATGCCATCCGGATTAGCATCCGAAACTATTCCCCCTACGACTTGCGGCACGAACGGTTTGACGTGGACGTTGTGCGGCAATCCACTCTGCGCAGCTGTGCCTGATCCACTTGCTCCGTCCCCCGAGGTCCATTGGCCGCTCTCGCGCCCGCTCCCGCCGGAACGCGCGGCTGATCGGGGCTGTATTTTTCGATGTCCCGCGCCGCGCGGGGAAACCCCAAGGCCTTTATCAAATCGCCTGGGCTGGCGCCTTTTTCGAGGGCAGTCCCGGCGAGAATAG
>JBATYB010000247.1:0-3333 GCA_049673825.1 Methylocella sp.
GATCCAACTTGCGCGCGGCATCTTTTCTCGTGCCCCAAGAGACCCACGCGCGACCCCCCACGTCAAGAAAATGTGCGCTTATTTATGAACTGCCTAATAGCCTGGCGTTTGCGTCAAACCATGCAAAAATCACCTCATCCCAAGAGCAGGTTCGATTTCTAGCGAACGCGTTCTTTAGCCGGCTTGCCATTAAGCTAAAATAAACGTTAAATTGTTTAGGCAATCTGGAGAAAAGGCGGGTCATGACAAAAAAATTAAGCGAGGATGACCGCGCCTTATTGCTCGCCGAATTCGAACGTCTGAGTCAGGAGCATCGCGACCTCGATGCCGCGATCGAGGCCCTACTCCAGCTTGGCGCCGGCGACCGGCTGCAAATCCAGCGGCTCAAGAAGCGAAAACTCGCGTTGCGCGACCGTCTGGCATTTCTCGAAGATCAGCTTACGCCGGACATCATCGCCTAGCAGCCGCACTGGCGGCATCTATTCCGGCACCGGGCGTCCAAAGCCGCCCGCACCGGCGGCAAACCCTAATGAAATCAACCCTCCAAACACTATGTGGTGCCCAGGAGAGGACTCGAACCTCCACGGCTTTCACCACTGGTACCTGAAACCAGCGCGTCTACCAATTCCGCCACCAGGGCTACGGCCCCTGATACGGGCCGGTCCTCGGTTTTGTCAATACGAAGCAACGACTGGCCCGCGTGCCAGGCCTCTTTACGAACCACGACCCCGCACGGCGAAATTACGAGCCCCCGGCGCTGTCGCGATTCCATTGCCTGCGCAAGCGCTCTAAAACGACGCTGGCATTAATCCTTGCACCCGGGGACCAGCACCATGGCGGAGGCATTCGTAAAGGCAGATCGGCTTGTGACGGTGTTCGGCGGCTCGGGCTTTGTCGGCCGGCATGTGGTGCGCGCCTTGGCGCGGCGCGGCTGGCGGGTCAGGGTCGCGGTACGCCGCCCGGATCTCGCGTTTCACTTGCAGCCGCTTGGCACCGCCGGTCAAATCCATGCCGTCCAGGCGAATGTGCGCTATCCCGAGTCTGTTGCCCATGCGTTGCGGGATGCGCAAGCGGCCATCAATCTGGTTGGCATATCGCATGAGTCGGGCGCGCAACGTTTCGACGCGATTCACCACCTCGGCGCGCGATCCGTCGCCAAGGCGGCGAAACACGCGGGCACGGAAGTTTTCGTGCAAATGTCGGCCATTGGAGCCGACCCTTCGGGTTCTTCCGTCTACGCGAAAACCAAGGCCTTCGGCGAGGCGGCGGTGCGGCAAATCCTGCCCGATGCAATCATCATGCGGCCCTCGGTCGTGTTCGGGCCGGAGGATCAATTCTTCAATCGGTTCGCGGCGATGGCGCGCCTCATGCCGGCGCTTCCCTTGATCGGCGGCGGCGCAACCAAACTTCAGCCCGTCTTCGCCGGGGATGTCGCGACGGCGATCGCCTTGGCCGTCGACGGCAAGGCCAGGCCGGGGATAACCTATGAATTGGGCGGGCCGGAAGTCGCGACGCTCCGGCGGATCATGACGTTCGTCCTGACGGTGACCGGGCGCCGCCGCCGACTCATCCCGATCTCTTTCGGGCGCGCGAGATCGGTCGCCTTCGTTACCGCAATTATCCGCAGGTTGTCGCTCGGTCTTTTTCCGGAGATTCTTACGATAACCTCCGACCAGGTGAAACTCTTGCGAGGCGACAATGTTGTTTCGCCGGAAGCGGAGGCCGAAGGGCGGACCTTGCGCGGCCTTGGAATAACGCCTGACCCGTTCGAGACCTTGGTGCCTTCCTATCTCTACCGTTACCGCAAAACCGGGCAATTCGCCGGCACGCGCGCGTTCTGAGAGTTCACTCTTAACGCAACGCCGAGCGCGGCGCTTGCGGGGCGGACCGTATGATGTTTCTGGCGATACGCACCATGAATGCGGTCCCGAACAGCGGCGTGAGCAAATTGAAGACTGGAACGGCAAGGATCGCCGCCATGACAAGCCCCGCGCCAAACAAGCGAAGCGCGTTCTTTTTGCGCAACCGCCGAACCTCGCCGAGCGGAAGATAGCGCGAGGCCGCGAGTTCGAAATAGCCGCGTCCGAACAAATACGCGTTGGCGCCGAAAAACGCGGCGGCATTGACGCCGGGAACCAGCAGCAACAAAAGCGCGACAAGATTGACGCCGAGCGCGACGGCGGAAAATTTGACCGATAGCCATGCCGCGTCGCCGAGCGAAAGAGCCCGGCCTGGCGCTCCGCCAGGTCCGAGTTCACGCTCAACTTCTTCCGCCAATTCGTCGAAAAAAAAGCCCGCGACAATGAACGACACCGGCGCGACTAGAAACGCGAGGCCGACGAAGAGCCCTACCCCGCCGATAAACGACAACGCGGTCGCCGCCCAAGGATAGGGAAGCGCGACGCCCGCGACGATAAGCCTGTGAAGCGCGATCCAGACGAGGGCAAGCAAAGCCAACGTCAGCGCCAGCGTCTTCCAAAGGGCCGTCCGGAACGGCGGCGTAAGAATCTGGCTCGCGGCGGCGAGCGCGGCATCGAACATTGGTATCCCCGAGCCATTTTTGAGTGAAGTGAAAACCGGTCCGCGTTCAGAAAAAACATGTGATCGCGAAACGCTCTGGCGCGTTATTCGGCGGCCTGATCGATTGCCCGCATATCTTCGTCGGATAGCCCGAAATGATGGCCGATTTCGTGCACGAGAACATGAGTGACGATGGCGTCCAGCGTCTCGTCGTGTTCCGCCCAGAAGTCGAGGATCGGACGGCGGTAGAGCCAGATCATGTTTGGAAATTGCCCGGTCATCGGGGTCGCCTCGGATTGGGCGCGGCCGCGCCCGCGAAACAAGCCCAGCAGGTCGAATTCGCTCGCGCAGTTCATCTCGTCGAGCGTTTCATCGTCGGGAAAATCCTCGACGCGGATCACAACGCCGTCGCAGAGGCGGCGGAAGTCTTCCGGCAAGGCGGCGAAAGCCGACTGCGCCATGAGGTCGAGGTCGGCGATCGAAGGCGCCGCGACGTTGCGAAAGCTCAGGTTTGGAGTGGTCAAGGCGATGGCCTTCCGCGCCCGGCGCGATCGCGCCGCCGGAGCCGTACATAGAGTGCGCCGGCGCCGCCGTGCGGGCGCGAGGCTTCCTCGAAACCGAGGACGATCGCATGATATTCCGCGCCGCGCAGCCAGTTTGGCACGCTTTTGCGCAAGACACCTGCCGCGCCGCCCTCGGACGCGACGCGGCCCTTGCCGGTCACCACCAGGACAACCCGCGCGCCCTCGAGCTGCGCCCTCGCCAAGAATTCCCGGAGGGCGGCGAAAGCCTCCTGCCGGCGCAGGCCATGCA
>JBATYB010000248.1:0-2715 GCA_049673825.1 Methylocella sp.
TCGAGGGTCAATTGGGTCTGGCCCGCGGCGCGCTCGAAGGTCCGGCCGCGGCCTGCCTCGACGTCGTGCATCCAACCGAGAGGGATCGTTTCCGCGCCTGTCTCGATGCGATGCTCGAGCAGAGGCGCGGGCGGATCAATCAGGAATTCCGCTTGCGTGCCGACGGCGCGGATTATTACTGGTTCCGCATGAAAGCACGTCCCGTCGTCGGGACCGACGGGGAGGTGGTCCGTATCGTCGGCACCCTCGTGGACATCACCGAGGCAAAGATCGCCGAGGAAAGGCTGCTGCACGACGCCGTGCACGACAATCTGACCGGCTTGCCGAACCGGGAGCTTTTCTTCGATCGCGTCGACGCGTCCCTCGCGCTCGCGCAAACCGACAATCGCATCCGCCCCGCCATCCTCAATATCGACATCGACCGGTTCAAGCAAATCAACGAGGCCGCCGGGCTTTCCGCCGCCGATTCCATTCTGCTCACGCTCGCGCGGCGGCTGGCCCGCATCCTGAAACCACGGGATACGCTGGCAAGGCTCTCCGGCGACCAATTCGCCGTCCTAATCGTTTCGGAATTCGAGACCGCTCAGATCAGCGCCTTCGCCAATCTGGTTCGCCGCGTCGTGTCGACTCCCGTGACCTTCGGCGACAAGGAAATTCCGCTCACCGCCTCGATCGGTCTCGCGCTTTACGATCCGCAATTGCACGGGACGCGCGAAGACATGCTGAAGGATGCCGAAATCGCGATGCGGCATGGCAAGCGCATGGGCGGCAATCGAATCGAAGTCTTCAGGCCATCGATGCGCACGCTGCGCTCGGATCGTTTCGGGCTCGAAGCGGACCTGCGGCGCGCGCTTGACCGCGGCGAAATCAAGGTCCTTTTCCAACCGATCGTCCGGCTCGAGGACCGCACGGTCGCCGGCTTCGAGGCGTTGCTCCGATGGGATCATCCGCGTCTGGGACGGCTCGGCCCCGCCGAATTCATTCCTCTCGCCGAGGAGACCGGCACGATTGTCGATCTCGGGATTTTCGCGCTGGAGCGCACCGCCCGCGAGCTTTCCGCCTGGCAACACGCGCTCGATGTCGATCCGCCGATCTTCGCCAGCGTCAATGTCTCCTCGCGCCAATTGCTCCGCCACGATCTCCTGCATGACGTTAGGGCCGTGCTCACCCGCGCCAATGTGAGCCCCGGCACCTTGAAGCTCGAATTGACCGAAAGCCTGGTGATGGAAAATCCCGAATATGCGGCGCAAATGCTGACCCGCATCCGCGAGCTTGGCGCCGGCCTCTCGCTCGACGATTTCGGCACCGGCTATTCCTCGCTCGCCTATTTGCAAAGATTTCCGTTCGATACGATCAAGATCGATCAGTCGTTCGTGCGCCAGAATGGGCAAGGGGCAAGGCCCGTCATCCTGCGCTCGATCGTGACACTCGCCCATGATCTCGGGATGGAGGTCGTCGCCGAAGGCGTGGAAACGGAATCGGACGCCATCGAGCTCTATCAGCTCGGCTGCGAATACGCGCAGGGCTATGCTTTTGGCCATCCGATCAGCGCGATCGAGGCGCGCAAGCTGGTCGGCGCGGCAACCGCCGCCGCCTAGGCAAAATTCCGTCTTGCCGGAAGCGGGGACGACAGGAGAAGTGCGCTTCCTGAACCGCCGGTTCCGTCTCGCCGCATGATAGATCGAGCCGGGAAGGGCACCGTGCGCGGCGGGCTTGCTAATGCAACAGAGCCGGCGCTGCTTTGGCAAGTGGATCGCTATGCTGCGGACAGTCGTCGATCAGACGCCTACGAGCAACCCCGCCCTATCGACAAGTAATACCATGGAAAGCTGACAAAGCCCTGCTGACCGGAATAGCCGGAAAGCCAGCCCGATTGCACCCTTGGTCAATGGACACTCTTCTGGTGGCCCAGCGCCCATACGTAGGCGGCGACGGCCCTGAGATCGGAATGAGAGAGCTGGGCGCCGCCCATGGGAGGCATCGCGCTCCTGTATTCCTTGGGGTTCGGCACGCCGCGGGCGATCGTGCGGGTGATCGCGGCGAGACTGCCATTTCCCCACAGCCATTTGCCGCGCGTGAGGTCGGGTGCGAGCGGCGTGCCCTTGGCGTTCGAACCGTGGCAGCCTTCGCAGGTTCCGCCGCCTTCTTGACCGTGGTACACACGCTCGCCGCGCGCGACTTGCGCATGTGTGGCGCCGGGCGGGACCGGCAGCGAGGCTACGGCCGCCTGGGCGCCGGCATCCGGATGGATGCCCTCCGGCGGTTCCACATTCGCCGCCGCCGCCGTGTCAACACGCGGGGCGGGAGCGGGTTCGATGCCCGTTACCGCGGCCCCGCCCCTAAAGGTCACGCGCCAAATGCGCCCATGCGCGTCGTCTGAAATATAGAGCGCGCCATCGGGCCCGACCGCTAGTCCGGACGGCCGGTGCGCGGCTCGGCCGGGTTCCTTGACGGCCCCAGCGAAGCCGTCGGCGAAAACGACGAACTTCCCGGAGGGTTTGCCGTCCGCGAGCGGCTGAAACACGACGTTATAGCCTTCTTGGGGGTATGGAGCGCGGTTCCATGACCCGTGGAACGCGATGAAAGCGCCTCCCCGATAGGCGTTCGGAAACTGATGTCCGTCGTAGAGCGCAAGATCGTTGGGGGCCCAGTGCGCAGGGAAAAACGCAATCGGGCCTCGCTTCCGCGCGCACGGCCCAACCGCCTTGCCGCCGT
>JBATYB010000249.1:0-1586 GCA_049673825.1 Methylocella sp.
CGGATCATGTTGCACGGCGCAATTTTCCGGCCGCCCAGAAAAACTTAGGGTAAAGCCCAACACTTGATGTGGAAATCGCGTCACATCAATGCATCGCCTCAATTGCCGGAAGGGCTGCGCATTTACGCGGTCGGCGATGTCCACGGCAGGGCGGATTTGCTCACGCAGTTGTTTTCACGGGTGGATGAGGATCTCAAGGAACACCCAATAGCCAAAACTATTCACATCTTCCTCGGCGACTATATCGACCGCGGGCAGAACTCCGCGGCCGTTTTGGAGTTGTTGATCGAGCGCGCCCGAACCCATCGCATGTCGTGCCTCAAGGGCAATCATGAGCTCTTTCTTTCCGAATTTCTCGAAAATCCCGGCGTTCTCAAGCATTGGGCGCAATATGGCGGCTTGCCGACGCTCGCCTCTTACGGCCTGACGCCGACAACAAATGCGGATCCCAAGGAACAGGCGGAGCTCTCCGCGAGCCTGGCTAACGCTATACCCAAAAGCCACAGTCAGTTTCTCGCCGGGCTAAAGCTCTGTTTCACCTGCGGGGATTTTTTCTTTGTGCATGCGGGGGTGCGGCCAGGCACGCGCCTGTCGCGCCAACGCGAGGAAGATCTACTATGGATAAGAGATGAATTTTTGTTGCACGAGGAGCCGTTCGAAAAAATTGTCGTCCATGGCCACACCCCGGTCTGGGAACCAGACGTGCGGAACAATCGCATCAACATCGACACGGGCGCTTATTTGACCGGCCGGTTGACATGTTTGAGACTGGAACGCGATAAGATTGAATTCGTTTAGAGAATTATCCGGTTTGGCGGGACCGGATCATGTTCTAAACTGTCTGCTTCCGGACGATTTTTGGTTTCCCCGTTCGCAAATCATGCTCCGGCCGTATCGAACAGGATCGTTGACGCCGGACCCATCCGACCCCCGGTTCCAGGCGCTCGTCGCAAGGCTAGATCTCATGTTCTCATCGGCGCCCATGAGGCTGCGCTCGGCGCTCCTGGTCTTTGGCATTGGTCTCGGACTATCCGGGCTTTGGATGTTGCTTCCGGAGTTGCCGAGGCCAAAGCCCGCCGGCCTTCCATTCGATCGCAACGGCGCCGGAGGAGCCGCTGCGCGCCGGAGCCGCGCGGTTCTTGCCGCGGAAATCGGCGTGATTAGGGGAGTTTTTTGGGCCGACGCATTCACCGGCGCGCGGTTCATGAGGACCGATCGCTCGACCTGTCTCGGCTGGACTAATTCCGGACAATTCGCGCGGGCCAGAGCCAACACGGAGACGGCCCTAGCGCTCGCCCCGGTCAATGGCGCGGCAGCGCTTTTTTTGGCGAGACGTTTCGCCGCGCCGAGTGCCTTGGACCTCGCCCCCGGGCGCCTCGAACGCGCGGCAACCTCAAGCACGCTCACGAACAAGGACCTCCAGGCGTTCATCAAGAGCGATATTCGCGCGGTTCTGGATCGCGGGCCAGAATTTCAACAAGCGATGATGGCCGCCGATCGCAACGCCTGGCCGCGGAACCAGCCTATTTTCAAATCTCTTGTGGCCGATGCCGATCCGGCCGCAGCCCAATTGCTTCCCTCCGGCC
>JBATYB010000250.1:0-4142 GCA_049673825.1 Methylocella sp.
GGCCGGAACCGTGACGCTCGCCGTCGGATGAGGCTGCGCAGGGTCAGATGTAACGGATAGGATATGCGGCCTCACCGCTTTCGCAGCCTTTTTCAAATAGGCTTGGCGAATTGCGTCGCTCCGTTCCGGGCTGGCGGCAAGGTCCCATATCGGGATGAGCCCGTCTTCTTTAGCGAAGCCGAGAAACCCAGGTTTTGCGTCGCAAGATGTAGCCCACTCTGTCCACTTGCCCGTTGTAAGCCCCAACGCGGCTTTGGCATCGCCGCCGATCGTATCGATGGTTTTACGCCCCTGCACTAAATTTAACTTTGCGCTTTGGCTCGTATCAACCGAAGCAGACCCTTGGACACTGCCGCCGGCTTGTTTGTAGCCGAGCTTGGCCGCGGCCCTGAAGTCTGTCGCGCTTATCGAGGTCGTGTCCGACGAGTAACAGAAGTATTCTGCTCTGCCACCGAGTAATATATTTTTAATAAGGTGAGTGCCGTACTCTTTGAATAACCTATCCACAGGCCAACCGGCGAGCGCAGTTTTAAAACCGCCTTCGAGCAGGTCTTTAAGTTGGTCACTATTTTTGTCAAGATTGTAGCTATCAGCAGAAACACCAAAGGAAATTTTTAGAAAATGCGTCTTTTCGATCTGCTGCCCAGAAATGCCAAATTTTGATTCGATACTACCGGTAACGCCACTGTAACTGCCCTTCAATCCCGCTTCGATTGTGAGTTTATGACTGATATCCGATAAACTGTCTGCAGACGTCTCTCCATATCCACCGCGCGCGAGGTTTAGTCTTTGCATAATGCCGCCTTCCCTCTCATCCTTTACGCAGTCTTTCTGCAGGATCCTCGCCGTCTTGACGTTTGGCGTCCCAAAAGGGTCGAATTCGAATAAGTCTACGCCTCTCCCCAACCATCCCGTTAGTTGCGCTAGGGTTTGCGTAGTTGGTGGTTGCGTAGTTGAAGGTTCCGTAGTTGAAGGTTCCGTAGTTGATGGTTGGTTGC
The DNA here is from genome assembly GCA_049673825.1 of Methylocella sp. Classification (GTDB taxonomy): domain Bacteria; phylum Pseudomonadota; class Alphaproteobacteria; order Rhizobiales; family Beijerinckiaceae; genus Methylocapsa. Next base: position 999 of record JBATYB010000250.1, read on the forward strand.
CCATAAGAAATCCTCCTCGTATAACGCTTCCTCGCCATCCTAAACCTCCTTCATCGCTCCGAATTGTTGCTTCCAATCCGGTTGCGTTTAAAGGGGCAAGGTCACTGGGCGAGCTGACAGTGCCTCCATTCCGGTAAATCGTATCGTTCCGTTGGCTTCAGACCTTGAAGGTGCCCTCTTTTAGGTCGCTCATCAAACCAGCGAGCTTCATCTTGGTGGGCGGCATGCCCATGTCGCTCGCCTTGTCGGACGAACCAGACACTTCGAAATCCTGCTGGAGGTACTTCAAGGGGTCCGCCCCCTCAACCTTCCACCCTAACCCATAGGCCTTGAGGGTGCCTTGGTCGAACTAGCCGTTGATCGCCGTGGCGATCAGCGTGCCGCCCTGCTTGATTTGGATCTTGATTAACCTCATGGAAGTCCTCCAAGTCGCGTCGCGGGTCTCTACCTGATCCCACCTCATCTGGGGTGGTGCTGCCCAACCTCGATGCCCGCTTTTTTCCCGAGGCGAGTTATATTTTTTTATTTTTTTTATGAAGTCTCGATTTTAATGACAGAAGTCCGATGCATGTTTGGGCAAGGGCCCTAGATTTATTTGCATTCGCAACCGTTCGTGCCAGAGACACACTTACCTGAATTGCAATGGTTGTCGGAACAATTTTGGGTTCCAACACATGATGCTGCCCGGACGATTATGGTATGGGTGCCCGCGCGGATTTGGTCATCGACGAGACCTCTATTTTGCAGTTCCACGATCGGAACGATCTTCTGGTCGCTCTCAACACTTGCACCTTTGGCCGCCTTCACAAATATGCGACTTTTATCGCCTTCCGTAACAGTGGCAACGACATGCTCAATTTTGCCCCCTCCACACGTCGGCAACGTTCTTTCCGGAAGCAAGAATGGACCAGCATTGCTATTCGCTATAAGTAGAAACGCCGCAGTCACAGCACCAAACAAGACGCGAACCATGACACCCTCCTTTTCCCGCCTTAAGTGACGCGAGAGGCGACTTTTATCCCACACCTCCATGGCCCTGGCATCAATGGAACCGTTGAGGCCGGTCAAAAAAGCGCATTTATTTTTGCTGAAAGTTCAGGCGCTGGCCGGCACACCGTGCAAGGCGGTTTCAAAAAACCGGCGGATGAGGTCCGTCTGACGCGTGGCCCCGGTTTTCGCGAGGATGTGATTGGTGTGGCTGCGCGCCGTCGCCTCGGTGATTTTGAGTTTTACAGCAGCGGCGGGAAGCCCCTTGCCGGCGATGATTTCGGCGAGAACGCGGGTCTCGGCGGGGGTCAGCCCGAATCTCGCGGCAAAACGCCCAATTTGGGCGCCACGGACGGCGGCGCGATCGACGACGAAGACGACGGCGGCCGGCCGGTCGATATCGAAAATCGCCGCCGCACGGCTGGCGGCGAGGGGGATGACATGGGCGAGAAGCGGCGGGCAATGTTCGCCCCGGCTCAGCTCAAGGGTGCCGCCAATATCGCCTTCGCCGCGCCCAGGCCATGACCCTGCACGCGCGAGCGCATGCAGGCGATGGGTGAGCGAAGGGTTTGAGGCCGCAAGCCGCCCGAATTCATAGCGCAAGCCCATTTGGCGCCGCAAGAGGTCCTCCGCCTTGGAGTTGGCGAAGAGGACCCGGCAATTCCCGGCCAAGACAAAGACGGCGAATCCGGTGGCGGCGGCGAGCGAGTTCGCGGTTGCTTTCGTCCGGGCAAGCAGGGCATGGACTGTGGCCGCGCGGGCTAAATGCGGCGCGAGGGTTTCCAGGACGTGCCATTCCGCCGGTTCCACCCAAACCGCATCGGGCGCTCTTGTAAGGGCCAAAAGCGCGAACGCATTGGGTGCGCGCACAAGACCAGTGGCGACGAGATTGACCCATCCTTGCGGGCGGACAAATTCGTTGTAATACGCCGAGGCTCTGAAACTATCGGTCTGGGTGTACGAGCAAGCCCGCACCTCGCCCGGAGCGATGCTCCACGCCGGCGTCGTGAGGGGGTCGTTTTTGTGATAAGTTTGGGCGTATGCGTCGGCAAGGACAGGATCCACATTGTACAGTGCCGTCAAGCTTCCCGCATCGGCCTGTTGAAGAACCAGGTTGCCGCTGAATGATTTCGTTGCCTCGACGATGCGCCTGACGACCTGGTCCCAGCCGGACGGCTCGATGATGGCGTCGTAAATGGCCGCGATCAGATCATCGCCGCTGTCCGATATCGCCATTGTGACGCCCCGCCATCGCCTGCGGGGCAATGCTAGAAGATCGCGCGGACAATGTCACCCCGCGCCGGAAACCGCCTGGACTTGCAGCGGCGAGCGAATCCCTCCGGCTCAACTCCAGCCGGCCGGCGTTCGCTCGCGCCGCCTATTGCCTTGCAATTAACCGCGTGTCCATCCATATACCGTCTGCGTAGATGGTATATGGAGGCCTGTTTTGGCTGGAAACGTGCATCGGCTGCGGGACAGGCCGGGCGAGACCGAGAAAATCACGGTCAACATCGGCTATGTCGATCTTGGCCACATCGATTTGCTGGTCAACGAAGGTTTCTACTCCAATCGCACCGACTTGATCAGGACGGCAATCCGCAACCAGCTCGCCATCCATGCGGCTGCCGTACAAAAATCAATCGTGCGGCAGACCCTCGAGCTTGGCTCGCGATTCTATAGCCGGGCGGACTTGGAGGCGGTCAGGGCGGCCGGCGGCAAGCTCAACATTCAGGTCGTCGGGCTGGCGACCATCGCCGCCGATGTCACGCCCGAGCTCGCGCTGGCGGCAATCGAGTCAATCACTGTCCTTGGCGCGCTTCAAGCCAGCAAGCCGGTCAAGGCTGTGCTCTCGGATAGGATCCGGTGAGGGCCAGGGCCGGCGTTCGGCAAAGGATAAAGCCCATGAAAACCATTTTCGGCACCGCCATGCGGAACGCCGCGAAACTCACGCAAAGCCAGCCCGTGATCGAGGCGGCGCAGATGATCAAGCGCGCCTTGGCGGGACGAGATTCCGCCCGATCGCCCGACCAGCAACCGGCCGGCGGTCTTCGGCGAATTGAGCCGGAGGCCGGCGCGCGTCTGGCGGAGGGCGCGCGGCCCATCGCCGGAAATGCGGGCGCCGGCTGGCGGGAGTTGCTCCCACCGCGAGGGCTTAGC
>JBATYB010000251.1:0-2602 GCA_049673825.1 Methylocella sp.
CGATTCTCCCCTATTGCCAAACAAACGCGGGGCCATGACAGTACCGGGACCGAAGCCGGAATCGCACGTGGAATCTGGCTGTTTGCTGATAGGATTCTGATATGCCCAAACACATTCGCGCTGGCTATCTGCTCGTAGCCGGTCTTTGCCTCGCCTATACCGGCACTCCCGCAGGCTCGGGCGCTGCCTTCGCATCCGACGACGCGGCTCGGAATAGGATGGCGAAGACAGATTGCGTTCGCGGGAAGTTCAAGGACTATTACCTTCAGGGCCATGGCGGCGATCCGCCGGCGGACTACAAGGGCAAGGTCTTCAAGCTCAGTCAGGACTACCCTGCCCAGCTGCCGCCAAAGGAAGCCTATCCGTGGTTGAAGATCGATTTCAAGGATGGTGGCCCTGTCGATCCGAAGGCCTATCTACAGGCGCTTCTCGCCTACGGCCTCGAGGGCAATATTGATGTTGACTTCTACGTCCAGGACAACAAGGTCCGCAGGTGGTACGGAATGCCATGGATGGACTGGAACACCGAGGTCGCCTCGGACTGGCCAGGGACCGACGGCCGCGAGTTTGTGCACGGCCTTACCCACGAATTCGATTCCGCGGGCAATACGTTCGGCGAAGCCCAAAAAGAGTTCGTTGACACTTGGGCGCAAGGCTACGCGAACGACCGCTACGCTTTCAGCATCGGACAAGTTTATTGCAACCCCGATGATCCCAAGCCGGGAGCCCTGAACCCGGACCCCACTGGCCTCAACAGCATGCCGGACGGAGCCTACGTTATCAAACTCCTGTTTTCGACCGTGAGCGAGGCGGAGCTGTCAACCGTCAAGGGCGCATTCAAGTGGGACGCAGACATCTACGTCAACAAAAGCCCGGCCTACCGGAATGCCGGGCCGTTCTCCCGCTTCGCGCGCAAGCTCGGGAAGGTCCGTCTCATCCAAATTGACCTGCAAGTGCGCGATGACCGCAGCACCACCGGATGGCTCCTCGGCACCTATGGCTATGACGGCAACGCCAAAGGCGGCACGCCGTGGAAGCGGATGGTGCCACTCGGCCTCCAATGGGGAAACAACCCGACGGTCACGTATTCGCAAACCTGTTCTGGGCCAAATGGACCCTGCGACTACGGCAAGCTGACGGAACAGTGGATAAACCGCCAGGCGGTCAAGGACCTCGCGACGCCGCCGCTCAGTTTCAACCATCTTGGTTTCGGCGGGCGCCTCGCCGGACCGGTCGACAATCCAAAGAGTTCCTGCATGGGTTGCCATCAGACCGCAGGCTTCCCGACGGTGCCGCTCCTCGCGGAGTTCGCACCAAACGGGGCGCTGCTTAAGCTCGACGCTCAGACGCATCCCGAAACCGCGCAGACCTTGCGCATGATGTATTTCGGGAACGTGCCCGGCGGCGTTGTCTTCAGCGATACCCAACTCTATTCCACGGACTATTCGTTGCAGCTCTCGATGGGCCTCCAGAACTTCGCCTCCCTGCGCTGCGCCAAGGGTGCGAGCCCTCCTCTTCCTACGCTTTGCAAGCAGCTCGCCGGTTGGGCTGAACTGCAAAAGAAGGGGACAGGCGGTGTTCTGGTATTTGGCACGCCCGGCCCCGATGGGGCTCCCCTAAAGTCGCAATAGGCGCGGCGACATTCTCAATCTTAATGGAGAAATAAATGCTAAACGTTGCAACGAAATTTTTTCTTTGTGCAATCCTGCCGGTGATGATCGCTCTGCCACCGGCTGCCGCGCAAACGAGTGCGCCACCGCCCCGCGATGGTTCCATCCCCGCCGCATATATGAATTTTGAAAACCTAAAGTGGGAGAAACTTGTCCCTGCGTTAGGAGCTGGCTCGCCTGACATAACGATCCTTCACGTGGATCCAAAAACAGGGGCGACACAGCTCATGATCCGAAGCCCAAACAATTATCATGCGCCAAAACATTGGCACACGGCCAACGAAACGCACACCGTTATCAGCGGCACCTTCATCATGCGGGATGAGGACGGAAAGCGGGCGGAATTTGGTCCTGGTTCCTTCAACTACATGCCTAGCAAGATGGTCCACGAGGCGTGGAGCAAGCCCGATGAAGGAAATCTGGTTTTTATCACGGTCGATGGACCGTGGGACCTGAACTTGGTGGACGACCCACCTAAAAAGCAAAAAACCCCGCCAGCCAAGTAACGGATTAGCCGCCGCTTGAGTGACGTTACAAAATTACACCGCACGGCCAAATTGCGCCCGCGCGGGGATAACGATCAACCGGCGTATTGGCCGGCCGTCGCGCCGCGGTATTAATCCGTCCGTAAGTATGCTCATATTCACACGACGTATTTGAGGGAGGGCTTTGGAAAGAACGAGAGGATTTTTCGCGCGTCATTTTGCGGCACGCGCAGCGAGCGGCGAACCTTCTTCGCGAAATTTTCCTTGACCGGCCGCCGCCATGCGGCCGGCGGTAGCCGCTTCGAGGTGCTTCCAGGCCAACGCGCCGGGATTGCGGTCTGGCGCATAAGGCGGCAGAAAGAACAAGCGCAATTTCCCGCCCAGCGTTGGCACGAAAGCGTTGCTGTCTTCGCGTGACGAGCCAAGCCGCGATCGACGATCAAGAAG
>JBATYB010000252.1:0-2781 GCA_049673825.1 Methylocella sp.
TCCTACAAGGCCCGCCGGGTTGTCGAGGACGTGAGCATGACGGTGCGGCGCGGCGAGGTGGTTGGCCTCCTTGGCCCGAACGGCGCCGGCAAGACCACGCTGTTTTACATGATCACCGGGCTGATCCGGCCGGACAGCGGCCGCATCGAACTCGACGGGCACGATGTGACGCGCCTGCCAATGTACAGGCGCGCGCGCCTCGGCATCGGCTATCTGCCGCAGGAAGCCTCGATTTTCCGCGGGCTCGACGTCGAGGACAACATCCGAGCGGTCCTTGAAATTGTCGAACCGGACAAGCTTAAGCGCGCCGGCGAACTCGAAGCCTTGCTCGACGAATTCGACCTCAAATCCTTGCGCGAGACGCAATCGATCGCGCTCTCCGGCGGCGAGCGGCGGCGCTGCGAAATCGCCCGCGCGTTGGCGGGCCGCCCGTCCTTCATGCTTCTCGACGAGCCGTTCGCCGGGATCGATCCCATCGCCGTGGCCGATATTCAGCTTCTTGTGCAGCACCTGAAACGGCGCGGCATCGGCGTTCTCGTCACCGATCACAATGTCCGCGAAACCTTGGGGTTGATCGACCGCGCGTACATCGTTCATGCCGGCCGGGTCTTGGTCGAGGGGACTCCGGCCAAGATTGTCGAGGACCCAAATGTGCGCCGCTTCTATCTCGGCGAGGAATTCCGGCTCTGACGGCGCTGCTTAACGCCGAGAAAATGATAAACTCCGATCGTATCGTTCGATGACCGGGTCCGATCCGACAAACAGTTGCCAATGGGAGTGACTGATGAGCGACGCCTCTTCGAACCAGCATGGCAAGGCGAGTTTCGAGCTCGACCTCGGGCGAATCGGCTTCGTCGTGATTATCCCCGTCATGCTTTGGGTGTTTTACACGACGTTCAGCGGACTCGTGGACATTATGAGGAAGGGGCCCGACGACAACGTCGGTCTCGTCGGCGCGGTGATCGGTTCGGCGGCGATCCTGAGTTTGATGGCGCTGAGCTCCTGGCTGCTCGGCGCCGAGCTGGCCGCCGCGGTCGCAGGCAACCGCCGGGCGGCCAAAGGCGGAATAGCCGGGCTTTTCGTCATCATTCCGGCCTTCCTGTTTTTCTTCAGCATGTCGGCGTTTTTTTCGTACACCTATTATCACGCTAACCTATTCAATCTTTCCGCCAAGAAGCTCGCCGGAGAGACCCAACCGATGGAATTGGCCGAGGCGGTGCTGCCCGGGTTGAGCGCGGCGGTGGGGCAAGCCTCCGAAGATCAGATCAAAAAAATATTGGCGCGACAGGATACGCAGGTCTGGATGAAGAGCGTCGGCGCGCTCATTCGAGCCGCGCGCAAGCATAATGAAGCGCTTGCCCAGAGATGGCGAGATGAACAGACGAAGCGAAGCGACGCGGAACGACAGGCGTCGGCGGAGGAAGCAAAAAAGCTCAAGGCGGCGCAAGACGCGAAACTGCAGATCGAAGCGATCGAGCCCAGGCTCGCGGAACGCGCGATCCAATTGCAGGCGCTGAAGGATCAAATTCGACCATGGGACGAGCGGGTTGCCGTGCTCGAGGCGGAGGCGGCGAAATTCGACGCCGAGGCGAGTTTCGCCGACCGCGGGCTCGACAGGACCCGCATTAGGGGCTGCGGCAATGAAGTCTGCAAGCCGGCGCAGAAAAACGCCGCCGATCGGCGAAAGAAGATCGCCGATATCCAAAAGGAATTGAAGCCGAAACACGATGAACTCGCCAGGGTCACGGCAGAAATCGAGGTTTTTCAGAAGACGCTTTCGGGACTTCGCGCGCAGGCGGCCTATCTTTCCGGCCGGGGCGAGCCGAAGAACGCGATGTCCGCGCCGGTGGCTTTCGACCTTGGGTCGGGTTTGCAAGGACTGGACGAAGCCCGGCGAGAATTCGAAAGAGACCCGTCCTGGAGCGCGATCAATCGCGTCAAGGCCTCGTGCGACGTATTGCTGCCGGTCATACGAGAAATGAGGCTCGCGAGCGACGTGCCCGAAAGCTTCCAATGCGCTCCGCAATCCGCCGGCTTGCTGGGCCTGCTCGACCGCCGCACTAGCTATGCCGGCGCCCGCAAGACATTCGAGGCCCAATGCGCCCTCGAAGGAAAGCTTCGCGAACAACTGGATACTATCGCAGAGCGCGTCCGCAAAAGGGAATTACAGCCTCCTTTGGCGCTGACGGAGGCGAAGAAGATCGTCGACGGCTGCGTCGCCTTGGCGGGCACCACTGGCGTCCCTGGCGCGCAATTGTCGGAGTTCTACAATCAGGCAAATGATTTTGTTCTCGCGCGGTCGCTCGAACGCAATCGCTTTGACCTTGCCACGGAAGAATTGTTCAAGACGCCGGCGGCCAACAAGGCTTTGGCGGTGGCGGTGGCACAGGACATGCTCATTCTGATCTATAAGTTCCTGGCCGATTTCTACAAATATCGCTGGCGGCCTCGCGGCAAAATTGCGATCGGAGCGCCGATCGATCTGTCGGACAATATGGCGGATCCGAACAAGATCAGGGCGAGAAAAGCGCTGCCGCGTCTGGCCAAACCCGGGCGCCACGAGGTCAGCGGGATCAATGACGCCGATGTTGACGCGCCGCCGGCTCAAGTCGCGACGAATCTCGAGGGCTTGCTCAACGGGCTCGCCCGTCGTCAAGCGGTCTGGCGAGTGCGCACGGGGGTTCAGGGCATCGAGAACTCCGTTCTCTTCGCGGTTGAGAGCGAGCTTCAAGAGCCGTCCGGCTCCGCGCCGGCCAAGCCCGCGACTGCGCTGCCGCCTCC
>JBATYB010000253.1:0-2552 GCA_049673825.1 Methylocella sp.
ACGCTCGACGCGCAGAGCCGGCGCCCGATTTCTGGCGCGGCAAAGTCCCCAAGAACCGGAACCGCTTCCGCGACTCCGTCACCGGTAATTTTCGCGTCATCGGCCCAAAGGATTTTCGGGTTGCGACGTGAACGGGGTATATCTCCTCTTGCCACAAACGTTTGCTCGAATACGCCGCCTGAAGGTTCTCATATTTATGCACTGATTAATACAAGCCTCGATAGGGCGCGCCGATCCTGCCCCAATCCTTCGCCATCGCCTCGATGAGGCGCAAGCTCCGCGCTCGCTCTTCTCGCCGCGGCTTCCGAGGCCTCGCCGGCCGATCCGTCACGCGAGATCCAGAGCGCGGCTGAAATCGTCAGGCACTCTTGGAGGCCATCGCGGTTCGAGCTGAAGGCGTATCGCGAATCACTATTGAATCGGTGCCCCCGCCAATATATACACGTAATCGGGTTTCCGGCTTCACGGCCTTGGCGGACGGAACCGCTCGCGCTTATTGAAAACGAGGCGCGGCTGCATCTGGGACGCTGCTTGATGCGGAAAGTGCCTTATTGGGGAACCTTTACTGGCTTGCCGGCGTCCTGATACCCTGCCGGAAAGACGTGAAACGACAAGGCGCCGCCGCCGCGAAAGCGAGCGTTACAGGCGCCGCGCACCAGAGTGTCCGGAGGAAATTTATGCGCAAGTTCCTGCTTCTGTCCTGTGTTGCCGCCGCCGCGCTTCTCGCCAATGGCGCCACCTTCGCCAACGATGAATTGATCCAGCTTTCGAAAGACCCAAAGCAATGGGTGATGCCGACGGGCGACTACGCCAATCACCGTTTCTCGAAACTCGATCAGATCAATTCAGACAACGTCAAACGTCTTGTACCGGTGTGGACCTTCTCGACGGGGGTTCTGCGCGGTCACGAGGGGGGGCCCTTGGTGATCGGCAGCGTCATGTACATCAGCACGCCGTTCCCGAACATCGTCTACGCGCTCGACTTGAATCATGACGGCAAGATCATCTGGAAATACGAACCCAAACAAGATCCCAATGTCATCCCCGTGATGTGTTGCGATACCGTCACGCGCGGCGTGGCATATGGCGACGGCAAGATTTTCCTGTATCAAGCCGACACGACGCTGGTCGCGCTCAAAGCGGAAAACGGGGCGGTTGTTTGGTCGGTGAAGAACGGCGATCCTTCCAAGGGCGAGACCGGCACTTCGGCGCCGCAAGTCGTCAAGGACAAGGTTCTCGTCGGCAATTCGGGTGGCGAGTTCGGCGTTCGCGGCTCTCTCACGGCTTACGATCTCAAGACGGGCAAGCTTGTTTGGCGCGGCTATTCGATGGGACCCGATTCCGACACCTTGATCGATCCAGTGAATACAACCAGCCTCGGCAAGCCTGTCGGCCCGGATTCCAGCATCAGCACCTGGAAAGGCGATCAGTGGAAGATCGGCGGCGGCACGACCTGGGGCTGGTATGCCTTCGACCCGGACTTGAACTTGGTTTATTATGGTTCGGGCAACCCCTCGACCTGGAACCCCAAGCAGCGGCCGGGCGACAATCGCTGGTCGATGACGATCTGGGCGCGCGATGCGGATACCGGCGTCGCCAAATGGGTCTACCAGCTGACGCCGCACGATCAATGGGATTACGACGCCATCAACGAGACGATCCTGGCCAATCAGGAAATGCGCAAGGTTTTGGTGCATTTCGATCGCAACGGCTTCGGCTATACAATCGACCGCGAAACCGGCGAGCCGCTGGTCGCGGAGAAATACGATCCGGCGGTCAATTGGGCAACCAAGGTCGACCTCGACAAAACCTCCAAGACTTATGGACGCCCCCTTGTCGTGTCGAAATATTCGACCGAGCAAAATGGCGAGGACGTGAACTCGCAGGGGATTTGCCCGGCGGCGCTTGGCTCGAAGGACGAGCAGCCGGCCGCCTATTCGCCTATCACGGGTCTCTTCTATATTCCGGCCAATCACGTCTGCATGGATTACGAGCCCTTCCACGTGAGCTACACGGCCGGGCAGCCCTATGTCGGGGCGACCTTGTCCATGTATCCGCCGCCGGGCGAATCCAACATGGGCAATTTCACCGCCTGGGACGCCAAGACCGGGAAGATCGTCTGGCAGAAAAAAGAGCTGTTCTCCGTCTGGTCGGGGGCGCTGGCGACCGCGGGGAATTTGGTCTTCTACGGCACCCTTGAAGGCTATCTGAAAGCGGTGGACGCAAGGACCGGCGACGAGCTCTACAAGTTCAAGACGCCTTCCGGCATCATCGGCAACGTCACGACCTACGAGCACAATGGCAGGCAATATGTCGCGGTGCTTTCCGGTGTTGGCGGCTGGGCTGGCATCGGTCTCGCGGCTGGCTTGACAAAGGCGACCGAGGGTCTTGGCGCGGTCGGCGGCTATGCCGCGCTCTCCAACTACACTGCGCTCGGCGGTCAGTTGACGGTTTTTGCCCTGCCGCCTTCGTTCTAGCTTTCGGAAATGGCATAGCCAAACGCGAGACGCCCGGCGCTCAATCGGCGCCGGGTATTTTACACGGTGCGCATT
>JBATYB010000254.1:0-2395 GCA_049673825.1 Methylocella sp.
AGCTTCCACAACGCAATGTATCACGAAAAAGTTCTTTTTCAAGCCCGATCGAGCTTGACAGCGTATAACGAAGAAGTTATATTTAGGACACTGGACCAAAGAAAAGGCCCACCCTGTAACCCCATGGCACGAGAGTAGGCCATTGATTTATCTATCTAATTTCCCAGTTCGTCTAATGGTAGGACGCCCGCCGTTACAAGTGAGGAAACCTACGTTCGAATCGTAGCCTGGGAAGACCAAAGAGTGGGACCGATGCTGCGTCAACAGCGCCGGTCCCGGATCACAAACCCAGGATTTGGCCCCTGAGCTATGACCGCTCCGCGTAACATAGCTACCGAAGCGGGAGTTTGGCAAGGCCGATCCACAGACCCATGGATTGGCCCCATGAACATTCTTTCCCCCGCCCAACAAGTTAACGTTATAGCCGCCCTCACCGAAGGCTGTAGCATTCGCGCTGTCGAGCGATTGACCCGCATTCACCGCGACACGATCATGCGCCTTGCGGCCCGCGTCGGCCTCGGCGCGATCAAGTTTCATGATCGCACGGTTCATTCGGTGCAGGTCGCCTGCATCGAACTTGACGAAGCATGGTCCTACGTTGGCAAGAAACAACGCAAGTGCACGCTGGCGGATGGCGACGCCAAAGGCGATCAATATATCTACCTGGCGCTCGCGTCGTCCGCGAAGGCGATCTTGAGCTTTCGCGTCGGCAAGCGGGATTTCGAAAACACCGCGGTCTTTGCAAGTGACTTGCGGGAGCGTGTCATTAACGCACCCAAGATTTCATCGGATGGCTGGCCATCCTACGGCCCCGCGATCCGCGACGCGTTCGCCTCGCATTGCTCGCATGGCGTCATCCAAAAGGTATATGCGGCGGAACCTGCCAAGGATGCCGCACGCCGGTATTCACCCGGCTATGTAGTAGCAGTAGAGCGCCGGAATGAAATCGGCCTTCCTGGCAATATCTCAACCAGCTACGTTGAAAGGCAAAATTTGACGCTGAGGATGCAACAGCGGCGATTTACGCGATTGACGAGCGGTTTCAGCAAGAAGCTTGATCATCACGTTGCCGCCGTTGGCTTGTATGTTGCGCATTACATATGATGCGCATTACAATTTTTGTCGCGTGCATGAAAACATCCGAAAGACACCGGCCATGGCGATCGGGATTGCGGATCATGTGTGGACTATCGGCGAATTGGTTGCAGCCTGTCTCGATAATGCCCCGCGCGGTCCTCGAAAAGCTCATGGACCTCTGCGGCAGTTCCGGGTAATTGAAGGCGGGCGTCGAGACTAAACCTGAACTGTCCTAACTTAAATAAAGTGACTGTCCTAGTTCGGACAGCACCTCAAGGGGCTTGCGGAACGCAGCACGAACGTATATCCTTCGTTCACCGTTTGTGCAAGATCGAGTCGCGTCACGGCGCGGGCGCCGCGCACGCGCGGGGGCGGCATAAAGAGGACCCGATCAATGTTGACAAGAAAGCAAAACGAGCTGTTGCGCTTCATTCACGAGCGCCTGAAGGAGACCGGAGTTCCGCCTTCCTTCGACGAGATGAAGGACGCCTTATTTTTGCGCTCCAAATCAGGAATTCACCGGCTAATCGTCGCGCTCGAGGAACGCGGTTTTATCCGCCGCCTGCCTAATCGCGCGCGCGCGCTCGAGGTCTTGCGCTTGCCGGACTCCTCGACGCCGGCCGATAGCGGCCGGGGCAAAAGGTTCGCGCCGAGCGTCATCGAGGGCACTCTCGGCCGGGTCCGCGCCTGGGTGCAGAGCGACTCCGGCGACGACCTCGAACGTGCGGCGATCTCGATCCCGGTCATGGGCCGGATTGCCGCGGGGACGCCGATCGCGGCCCTGCAAAACCGCAGCCACACCATCAGCCTGCCGCCGGACATGTTGCCGCCGGGAGACTATTATGCGCTCGAGGTACGTGGCGACTCGATGATCGACGCGGGCATATTCGACAACGATACCGTGGTGATTCGCAAACAGGATACCGCCGAAACCGGCGACATCGTGGTCGCCTTGATCGACGACGAGGAAGCGACCTTGAAACGGCTGCGCAGGCGCGGCGCCTCGATCGCGCTGGAAGCCGCCAATCCGGCCTATGAGACGCGCATTTTCGGCCCCGACCGGGTCCGCATTCAGGGCAAGCTTGTCAACCTCGTTCGCAAATATTGAATGCCCGGCGGGCTCCTCGCGAAGGCGCACGCCTTCGCCGGCCCGCGAGAAAAACCGGGTTTGCCTCATTCGGGCGGCGCTCAAGGCATCGACCGGCGGCGAAAGCGCGCGGCCCTTGCGCCGCCCGGCCGGCATCGCAAGCCGGCGTCGCCAATGGGGATGGGCGACGCGATGCCGCTGCCCCGGCGGAGATGGCCGGGGTTTCGCAGC
>JBATYB010000255.1:0-2761 GCA_049673825.1 Methylocella sp.
AACTCAATGAGGCCGAAATCAAACCCTATCTGCCACTCGACAAAATGATCGAAGCCGCGTTTTTCACCGCGAACCGGCTCTTTGGCCTGTCCTTCAGCGAACGCGAGGACGTGCCGCTTTACCATCCCGACGCACGATCCTGGACGGTCACGGGGCGTGACGGACAAGAGATCGCGCTTTTTATCGGCGATTATTTCGCGCGGCCTTCAAAACGGAGCGGCGCCTGGATGAGTTCCTTCCTCGAGCAGCAAAAGCTCGGCGGAGAAGTCCGGCCGATCGTCGTCAATGTCTTGAATTTCGCCAAGGCTGGCGAGGGGCAAGCCTGTCTCTTGAGTTTTGACGATGCGCGGACCTTGTTTCATGAATTCGGCCATGCGTTGCACGGCATGTTGTCCGATGTGACCTATCCTTTCATCTCGGGCACCAACGCCGCCTGCGATTTCGTCGAATTTCCTTCCCAGCTTTACGAACATTGGCTGGAGCAGCCGGAGGTGTTGCGCCGTTTCGCCCTGCATCACGAGACGGGCGAGCCGATGCCGGAAGCGTTTTTGCAGAGCTTGCTTGCGGCGCGCCAGTTCAACCAAGGTTTTGCGACGGTTGAATATGCCGCCTCGGCGCTGGTCGATCTCGCACTGCATCTAGAGTCCGGCGCGGACGCGATCGACATCGTTGGCTTCGAAAAAAAGCAACTCGACAAACTTGGCATGCCTGCCTCGATCACGATGCGCCACCGCACGCCGCATTTCCAGCACGTCTTTTCGGGCGAGTCCTACGCGGCGGGCTATTACAGCTATCTCTGGTCGGAAGTTCTCGACGCCGACGGTTTCGAAGCTTTCGAGGAGCGCGGCGATATTTTCGATTCCATCGTCGCCAAGAAGCTGCATGACCATATTTATTCCTCGGGCAACGGGCGCGACCCGGACGAAGCCTATAAGGCGTTTCGCGGCCGCGCGGCAAAACCCGGCGCGCTTTTGCGCAAGCGCGGCCTCGCCGATGCGCCCGGAGGAGGTGCTTGATCCGTACGGTCGAGGCCCGATGGTGGACAGGGCGTGCCTCGTTTGCTAAAGCCGGGTTGCTTTCCGATCAGCCGCGCCGAGGCGCCGGAAGCGAAGCCGCTTCGATGGGCGTATAGCTCAGTTGGTAGAGCAGCTGACTCTTAATCAGCGGGTCCACGGTTCGAGCCCGTGTGCGCCCACCATCGAAATCAAAGACCTAGAACAAATTTACTGAAAATCTGCGATCCGCTGCCGCTCGTGGTAAGCATACCGTGATCAGAAATCGACAATTCGAGGAAACAGCCGGCCGCCCATCTCACGCGCGGGTCAGATGCCAACGCCACCGAATTCAATGCCTGACCTTGATCAACTCCTAAGGGCGCTGTTTTTGGTGGCGCTGCTGCTTTATCTTATTCCGGCTGTCTTTGGATTGGGCAGTTCTGTGGAAAGGCGGCTGTGGTTCCGGCGTGGCGCCATTCTTACGCTCGCAACAGCGATTGCAATTGCGGTGGTGGCGAGCGTGATATGGTTCATTCGTTGACGCCCGAACATCTAGCCATCGGCAATGGCGTCGACGGGCTCGATCAAGCTCGGGTCATCGTCTCCCCGGCCTGACACATCGACCCGTTTCGAGACCGGCCACATGACACACAAGGCCGGGCAGCTTCTCACGGAGATGCGCGAAAACGGCGAGCGTGCGGCTCCAGGCGACGCAATGTCGCAAGCTGTTACATCGGTTACGTTGCCAAACCTCGGCGTTTCTCGCATGCAATCCTCCCGCTGGCAAAAGCTCGGGGCGATGGACGAGGCGGCATTCGAGGCCCGCGCCTGCTCGGTCAAACGGCAGGCCGTGGCGTCCGTTGACGCGACAGCCTCGGAGCGCGCTGCCCGCTGCTAATGCGAGCCGGACGCCAGCGCTGGCAACAAATGTAACGCGCGACATTCTCACTGTTCCGGCCACAGCGCATGCGCTCCCTATTTCAGGAAGGCCTCGGCGACGGCAACCGGCTTGGGCCGGTTCTCGGGCTTCAGCCAGTCGCCGGCAAGTGCGCGCAGGCCTCTACTTCGCGGCAATCGCCGCCGCGCGATTCAACCCGCAACTCTCCTCAGTCTACAAACGACTCCGGGAGGCCGGCAAAAAACCGGAAGCCGCCATCGCCGCAGTTATGCGAACGCTCGTCATCCTCGCAAACGCGCGCATTCACGAAGATCGGCCGTGGCAGCCAATTCATGCTTGACACCAAACACAGATGCTCGTCCCAAGGAAGGCTCGCGAAGCGAGCCTGTGCCGAAGGACGAGGGAACTCGCAAATGCCGTGTTCGGCTTCTCGCCCGCGTGCTTCGAGACGGCGGCTGCGCCGCCTCTCTCCAGTCGCCCGCTTCCATTGCGTCCGCTGCGCGTATCGCGGCGCTCGCAATGGAACCTTCGGCTTCCTTTCGCTCGGCATGAGGGCGAGGAATGAGGTCCTTCGCCCGATCGCCGTCATCTGAGCCATTGCTCCCCGTCCCGCGCAACCGAGGGTAGGTCACGCTTGTCCGCGCAATCGCACCGTTTTTCCGCGCAATCTCACTGGTCTCAGACCCCCGGGAAGTAAGAGGCCCTGAGTATTTCCGCTCCGCCAATCGAACAAAAAACCTCGCTCCAGGCGCGCGATGAGAACAACCCTTCGGTAATCCGGTTGAGGCAATTATCGATTTGTCTTGCTCTTGCCAGGGCCGGCCAGGCAGGCGACAAGCGCGCATGCTCCACATCAATGACATCACTC
>JBATYB010000256.1:0-3654 GCA_049673825.1 Methylocella sp.
GTGCAAGGCTGAAACTGGCGCGGCGGTCGCGTTAGGCGGCCAAACCCTGGGCCGCCGCCCCGCGTCCGCAAGTCGCGGGCTTGCATCGCCGGGAGCGCGCCACGCAAACGTTCAGCACATCGGCTCATCGTAGTTTGCCAGCGGACAAACGGCGCAACCGCGACGGAAGCCGGATGCCGAAGTCCAGCAACGCGGCGGGGCGCAAGCCATAGGACACAAACTAGGATAGGCGCGCCGGAATTATCTATTTCCCCCTTGTTAATGTGCCGGAGCCTCATTCCCTAAATGCGCGCTCCAGGTTGTTGGCGCCCGAAAAGGCCTTTTCCTGCGCCGTGTCGATCCGGGCCGAGGCGACATCGGTCCCGTTGAAATTCGTGTGATCGAGGATCGCGCCGCGAAAATCGGCGCCGCCGGCGTCGGCCTCGGCGAGCGAGGCGCCTTTCAGATTCGCGCCCGGAAATTTCGCGAATTGCAGATCGGTCAAGGCGAGATTGGCATTCTCGAAATCGGCCCCGGCGAGATCGGCGGATTTGAGCACGGCGCGCATCAGCCCCATCGACTGGTTGCGCATGTCGGCGGCAAGGTCCGCCCCAATGAATATGGCGTTACGCAGACTGGCGCGGGACAAATCGGCGGCGACGCGGGCGCCGGAAAAATCGGCGCCGTCGCATTTCGCCTCCTGCATCTGGGTTGCGAAAAGACTGGCTTTCCGCAAGCTCGCGCCGGAAAAATCCGCGGCGATGGCCCAGGCCTGATCGAGCACCGCGCCGTCGAGCTTCGCGCCGGAAAAATTCGTTTTGTTCATCCGGGCAGCGCGGAAATTCACGTTGGAAAAATCGAGCCCGGAAAGATCGAGCCCATTGAGGCTTTTGCCGGAGAAATCCACGCCGGCGGGCGCCGCCTTGAGGCTTGCCTCGACCTCCGCCCTCGTCATCCCGGACGAGGAAAACATCGGGCTCGAAAGATCGACATGGCGCATCATGTCTTGGGGGTAGGCGGGCGGCGAGAGAAGGCCCGCGGCGAGCACCGTCCATCTTCCGAAGCTTTGCACTTATGACGCTCCCTCCGGTTGTTCACCGAATTTTATTTTAATTGCGCAACCATGAGTTCTACCCAAAAGGCGGGTCAATTTT
The DNA here is from genome assembly GCA_049673825.1 of Methylocella sp. GTDB lineage: Bacteria > Pseudomonadota > Alphaproteobacteria > Rhizobiales > Beijerinckiaceae > Methylocapsa. The sequence continues at coordinate 1,134 of JBATYB010000256.1, forward strand.
TGCCGCCCGTCACCATATCATAGAGAGGGTCATGGGGAACGACATTGGTCCTTCCAGCCTGGCCGCAACGGCCGCAAGCGGCGCAATTGCTTGGCAATCGTTGCCATGGCCGATTAAGCCCTTTTGAACCGGTTTACCTCTCATGACAAAAGAACATCTCGAACCGTTCCGCCGTTCGCCGGCCGAGGACACATCTGCCGCCGTCACGCTCGCCACGCCCCGCGTGATCGATCTCAATCGGGTCGCGACAAGGCGCGAGCACGACCTGCTCGGCGAGAGGGAGGTCCCGTCGGAGGCCTATTGGGGCATCCATACGTTGCGCGCGGTCGAAAATTTCCCGATCACCGGCATTCCGATTGGGCATTTTCCCCAGCTCGTCCGCGCCTTGGCGCTTATCAAGCAGGCGGCGGCGCGCGCCAATCGGCGCCTTAAGCAATTGGCCCCCGAGAAGGCCGATGCGATCGATCGCGCCTGCGATCTCATCGCCAAGGATGGGCGCTTCCTCGATCAATTCGTGGTCGATGCGGTGCAGGGCGGCGCTGGCACCTCGACCAATATGAACGCCAATGAAGTCGTCGCCAATCTCGCGCTGGAATTCTTGGGCCACCGGCGTGGCGAGTACCAGTTTCTTCACCCGATTGATGACGTTAACATGGCCCAATCGACCAACGATGCCTATCCGACGGCGTTGCGTCTTGCTCTGATCTTCGCGACCGTTCCCCTCGTGGGGGCGCTGCAAGAGCTTGCCTATGCATTCAAAACCAAGGCGGTCGAATTCGCTGATGCGCTCAAGATCGGCCGCACCCAATTGCAGGACGCGGTGCCGATGACGCTCGGCCAAGAGTTCGATGCGTTTCATACCACCGTGAAGGAAGACATCGACCGGCTGCGGGAGGCCGCCGCTCTGTTCCGGAAGGTGAATCTCGGCGCGACCGCGATCGGCACCGGGATCACCGCCGATCCCCGTTATGCTTCGCTTGCGGTCGAGGAACTGGCGCATCTCGCGGGCGAACCGATGGTGCTCGCCGCCGATTTGATCGAGGCGACCTCGAACATGGGCGCCTTCGTTTTGTTCTCCGGCGTGCTGAAGCAGATCGCCGTAAAGCTTTCGAAGATTTGCAACGATCTTCGCCTTCTCTCCTCCGGCCCGCGCGCGGGCTTCGGCGAAATCCGCCTGCCCGCCGTTCAGGCCGGCTCCTCGATCATGCCGGGCAAGGTCAACCCGGTCATCCCCGAGGTCGTGAGCCAGGTCGCCTATCTCGTCATCGGCCACGATCTCACGGTGACGATGTGCGCCGAGGGCGGCCAGCTCCAGCTCAATGCCTTCGAGCCGACGATCGGCTTTTCCATCCTGAAATCCCTGCGGATGCTGACCGCCGCGATCGACACGCTGACAAGCCGTTGCGTCAACGGCATCGAGGCGGATCGCGCGCGCTGCCTCGGCCTCGTCGAAAACTCGATCGGCCTCGTGACCGCGCTTGGCCCCGTGCTTGGCTACGAGACGTGCTCGCGCATCGCCAGCCGGGCGCTCGACGAGCGGCGCACGATCGCCGAGGTCGTCCTCGAAGAAGGGTTGTTGACGGAGGCACGGCTCAACGAGCTGCTGCGGCTCGAAGCTCTGACGAGGCCCTCGCGGATCGCGATGGCCGCGATTGCCAAGCCGAAGGGATAGAGCACGGACCGTTCCGCGCGCCGATGTCACCGGCTTTGGTGCGCCGGAGCATCACGGCGATCGTGCGGCGTTGCGAACGCTCGTCCAGTGTGGCATTCTCAGCCTCGAAATCGGATCATCGGGCGGATGTCCCGTAAATTTGCGCCAGAGCCCTCACCGAAGCGTCATGCGCACGTTAGCTGACATTCCTTCCTCCCAAAATCTGCACCAAAGCCAAGAGGAGAACCACCTTGTCTCAGCCCCTTCAAGGCATCGACCATGTGGTTCTGCTCATGTTCGAGAATCGTTCGTTCGACAACATGCTGGGGGCATTTTACAAATTTAACCCCAGCGTGCCCAATCGTGGCGGCGTGCCGCCCGGCTTTTCAAATCCTTATCAGGGAACCAGCGTCCCTGCATGGCAAGCCGCGGCGGGCAGTGCGGCACAGACGATCCCGTACCCGGACCCGCATGAGGACTACGTGAATATGCAGGCGCAGATCGACAACGGGTCGATGATGGGCTTCGTCGCCGACTATGCCACCGTGCCAAACGCAAAACCGCGAGACATTATGCAGTACTACGTCGCTGCGAACGTGCCGGTGACTCATGCGCTGGCGATGGCTTACGCGGCCAGCGACCGGTACTTCGCCTCCGGACCCGCGCAGACTTGGCCGAACCGGCTTTTTTCGTTGTGCGGAACGCCAGGTTACAACTCGATCACACACCAGGCGTACCTCGACAATAAGGATTACCCGGATCCTTCTTTTATCGAAGGTCAACTCAACTACCAGAGTGTATTCGAGCAACTGGACAACGCAGGGAAGTCATGGAAAATCTACTATGATGACCTTTTGCCCATCGCCGCGC
>JBATYB010000257.1:0-12228 GCA_049673825.1 Methylocella sp.
TTGGTCGCCTCCTTGGCCGGGCCGATGACGCGCGCGCGGGGATATTTCGCCTTCAGTCCGACAATGCCCTGAACATGATCGGCATGGTGATGGGTGATCAAAATATCCGTCAGCTCCCATTCCCGCGCCGCGAGCGCGGCCAGGATCGGGCCAGCCTCGGGTGCATCGATTGACGCCGTCGCCCGCGCGCGCGGATCGTGGACGAGCACCCCGAAATTATCCTTGAGGCACAGGAATTGGTGAATATGGGCTGCCACGGCTTCGCTCGTCCTTGAAAATCGACTCCGGGCAAAGACCAGCGTCGCACCCCGCTCGGCCCCGGCGCCATTCGCTTTCCGCCGCCACCGTCTTGACCATGAATCAAGGCTTTATTTTTGCGCGCGGGAAGCGGATTATCCGGCACTGCGGAAACCCCATGCCAATCGACGTCATCGACCTTCGTTCCTTCTACAGCTCGTCCTTGGGCGAGGTCGCGCGGCGTGTCGTTCACAAAATCGTGCGGCAGCGTTTTTCGAACTGCACCGGCTATTCGATCCTCGGTGTCGGCTACGCGACGCCCTATCTCGCGGTTTTCCGCGAGGAAGCCGTGCGCGTGCTCGCCTTCATGCCGGCCGAGCAAGGCGTCATGAATTGGCCGTCCTCGGGTTTGTCCTCTTCGGCGCTTGTCGAAACAACCGCGATGCCGTTGCCGAACTCATGCATCGACCGGGCGCTCATTGTCCATGCGCTCGAAATCACCGATCATCCGCACGGGCTTCTTTCCGAAATCTGGCGCATCTTGACTCCCGGCGGCCGGGTTATTGTCGTCGTGCCGTGCCGCTCCGGCCTGTGGGCGCGGCTCGACCGGACGCCCTTTGGGAACGGCCGGCCATATTCGCGTGGCCAGTTGGGCGAACTCATGCGCGAAACCTTGTTTTCGCCGGCTTACTGGGCGGAAGCGCTTTATATTCCGCCGTTTCGGCACCGGACGTGGTTGCATGCGGCAAGCTTTGTCGAAGTGATCGGCGGAAGGCTTTCGTTGCCGTGGGGCGGCGTTTTGATCGTCGAGGCAACCAAACTGCTGTACCGGCCGGTCGGCGCGCTCCGGTCAATGGCCTATGCCGCGCCGCGCCTCACACCTGCCCTTGTGCCCGGACCCGCCGGCGTCTCGCAGGCGCTGCGGCTATCCCCGTGAACGCTGGCCAGCGCCGCAATCGAGAGGCTGAATCGGCCCTCTCATAGCCGCGTCACGGCGCCGGGACCTTGCTTCAGACCGAAGCATTTGGCTAAAAAGAGGCCGCCATGCACGAGGCCCTCGCCGTCGATCCCGTGTCCGAGACCAAGCGAAAGATGCCACTGACAGGGAATTTTGGCCTCCGCCAATTCCGCAGCCGCAAGGAATAGCGCCTCGGCCGGAATAACGTCGTCCTGGCTGCCATGGACCAGGAGAATCGGCGGCGGTTTGCCGGCGGCGCGCGCGATGACCTGATCGCGATGCTCCGGCGGCACGACAAGCTCGCCGGAATAGCCGAGGATGCCGGCCGGCGCCCGCGCACGCCGCAGCCCGGCATGAAGAGCGAGCATTGTCCCTTGGCTGAAGCCGACCAAGGCCAGCTTGCTGTCGTCCAGTGCGTGACGATCGAGCTCGGCATCGAGAAACGCGTCGAGAACCAGGCCCGCCTTGTTGACGCCGGTCCAGCGTTCGTTTGGGTCGCGCATGGTCAGACGGAACCATTGGCGGCCACCTGGGGCCTGGGCGCAAGGCTCGGGCGCGTTCGGCGCAACAAATGCCGCGCCGGGCAGCAGATTCCGCCATTGCTTGCCGATCGCGATCAGATCGTTGCCGTTGGCGCCATATCCGTGCAGAAAGACGACGAGCTGTTCCGGCGCCGTCGATTTTGCCGCGACGCGTGGTCCATCGAGCGTAACCGCCATATTATTACTGTCCGCGGGTTCGGGGTTCGGTTTTGTCGAGGAGTCTTGTTTTCGCGCGGCCTGGAGCCTAAGCCATGACCCGGTCCTTTACCAACCGCGTTTTCCGTTTCGCGCCATCGTCCAACGGCTATCTTCACCTTGGCCATGCCTATTCCGCCTTGCTGAATTTCGACATGGCGCGCATGGCGGGCGGCCGCTTTTTGCTGCGAATCGAGGATATCGACATCGAGCGGTGCCGGTTTGAATTCGAACAGGCGATTTATGAGGATCTCGGCTGGCTCGGGCTCGCATGGGAAACGCCGGTCCGCCGCCAGTTCGAGCATTTGTCCGAATATGCAAGCGCGCTCGCGAGGCTTTCCGCGCAAGGCCTGACATATCCTTGCTTTTGCTCGCGCGGCGAAGTCATGCATGCGGTGGCCGGGCGGACCGGCTGGCCGCGGGACCCGGACGGTTCGCCGCTCTATCCAGGGATATGCAAGCATCTTTCGCGAGAGGAAAAACAACGGCGGATATCGGCCGGCCGGCCCGCGGCGCTGCGAATCGACATGGAAGCGGCCATCGCGAAAGCCGGCCGCGGGCTCGCCTGGCGCGAAATGGGCCACTCCGCGCAAACACGCGAGGTGGCCGCCGAGCCTTCTCTCTGGGGGGATACGACGCTGTCACGCAAGGACATTCCGGCAAGCTATCACATCGCCGTCGTTGTCGACGATGCCCTGCAGGGCGTGACCGATGTTATCCGGGGCGAGGATCTCTTCCTGGCGACGAGCCTGCATCGTTTGTTGCAGGCCCTGCTCGATCTTCCCGCTCCGGCGTATCGCCATCATGCCCTTTTGCGCGATGCCTCGGGACAGAAGTTGTCAAAAAGTTCAAGGGCCAAATCGCTCCGGGCTCTGCGTCAGGATGGCGTTTCCCCTGCCGCGATACAAGAAAGGCTTGCGTCCGATCCGATCCTCGCCGGTGGAGCGTGATACATTGCGCGAAAGCGATTCCGCGCGGGGATGTCTCCAGGGGTAAAAACGCCTTTGCCTTCACAGTCGAAGTTGCCGGCTTGAATAAACCGAAAATTGGAGCATGGGATAAAGGGGCAATCGGCCAAAGACTTGGCCCCAGGGCTAAATCCTAAATCGTTGGCAAGCAGCCGAGCCCTGAAGCCTGGGTTGACGGAAGCCTTCAGGCGTTTGCCTTACGGAAGCTCGTAACCGTTTCATGTGTTTGCATCAGGCGCCGATTATTGAGGTTCCCTCCCGGAGCGCGGACCGCCGTAAGCCGAACATAGATCTTCTCAAGCGTGGGCAAACTTACCTCACGGGCTAACTTCCCGTTGGGGAAGCACGTCACTGGCCGCCTCTGGCCCGGTCGAGATGCTCGCGCAAGGCGAATCACTTATTCGATGTTTCGTGGCGGACACGATTTTGACGGAGAGACCGCAAGTTGGCACAATTAGGGCGGCCTCGATTCAGCGTTGGCGCATGGATGCGCGAATCATTGTAAGCGTCGTTTGCGCCGCATTTCAGGCGATTGCGGACCATGCCAGGAGTGACCTGCCGGGTACCGAGGGCGCGGCGGGATTGTAAAATAGCCCCGCGGCACCCGGCAGACAATCGCCATTTGTCTCATTATGGGCGCTTTTACCGGGTAATGCCGCGGGCATTCCGCAAAAATCGGTGATCATCATGCGAACAATCGCCCTCTGCCTAACTCTCCTTGCCTTATCAGTGGCGCCGGCCGGCGCCGATAAAGCCGCTGCCGCGGCCAAGATCCATAAGGTCTTCGACATCGTCCGCAAAGGCGACAAAATCGGCACCGACACGATCGACATCGAGCGTCAGAACGATACGACGACGGTCAAGATCAAGACCGACGTTTCCGTCAAGGTACTGTTCATCGAGGCCTATCGTTACGAGCATTCCTGCAACGAAACCTGGAAAAACGGGCAACTCATCGCCTTTAAATCGCGAACCGACGACAACGGCACAAAGCATTTCATCGACGTCACGGCCGCGCCGGACAAGCTGAGCATGGACGCCGACGGCAAGCATAGCGATCTGCCCAAGACGGCGGTGCCGGAAACCTTATGGGGCAAGGACGCGATCCATCACTTGGACGCTTTCGATCCGGACACCGGCAAGCCTCTGTCGATCGAGGTTACCGATCTAGGCAACGAAGCCGTGACTATTCATGGCGTGACGCATGAGACCCATCACTACAAAATCGCCGACACGCTGACCGGAGACTTCGCGCGCGAGCTCTGGTTCGACGGCGACGTGCTTGTGCGGACCAAGATTGTCGGCTCCGACAATTCGATAATTCTATCGGATTTGCGTTAGAACTGGCCGCCCCTTCTGTCCGGGGATCAAAGTTACAACCTTGGATGAGCCGGCTCTGTAGGCTCGCGCCGGCGTTCGGGCTCGCAAGCGTCATCCGGCTCGCAACACGCGAATAAGCTGGATCCGCCCGGTCGGCCCCGCGGGTAATTTCGGATAGTCTACGCCGCTGTGGCGCTAGCCGCTTCCGCGATTGTCTGCTGGCGCGGCGTCCAATTCCATGGCGGCCATTTGTCGCGCCGCTTCGCGGGACGATCCCGCGGCTTCGCGCGAAGGTGGGCAAGCCAGGCCGGTGGATCGGCGTCGTTTCATTCGCAGGTCTCGATCGGCGTGGGGACCACGGCCGCTTCCTGCCCTCCGGCGTCCGGGCCGGCGAACGTCCAACTGCTCCGGCCAATGGCATTCGGCGGCGGCGTTGGCGCGACAGATGCGGCCGTCGTCGAGGAACCGGGCAAGGCGGCCCAGCGCTTCAAGCTGTATTAATCCGTTCATCCAACTATCAAGCAGGACATAAGTAAATGCTATGCCATTCGTAAAATTGCCGGACAGCGTGATCTAACAACGCTTTGCTTGCCTAGCTCCTGCCCCCTTATTTTGCGCGATGGACGCGCTCCCCGTGCTCGCCTACAAGCACGAGCGGCGACATGGCCGTGGTGGCACGCCTCGGCCCGCGTGCCGCCGTTCCGGGGCCTTGGATGTTCAAAAAAATCCTCATCGCGAACCGCGGCGAGATCGCCTGCCGGGTGATTGCGACGGCGCGGCGAATGGGAATTGCGACCGTCGCCGTCTATTCCGATGCCGACAAGGATGCGCCGCATGTGGAGATGGCGGACGAGGCCGTGCGGATCGGTCCGCCGCCCGCGGCGGAAAGCTATCTCGTCATCGAAAACATTGTCGCGGCCTGCAAGGCGACGAGCGCGGAGGCGGTGCATCCAGGCTACGGTTTTTTGTCCGAGCAGGCGGCGTTCGCGCGCGCATTGGACGCAAACAACATCGCCTTCATCGGCCCGAATCCGAAGGCCATCGAGGTGATGGGCGACAAAATCGAAGCGAAGAAACTCGCTCGATCGGCAGGTGTCGCGACCGTGCCGGGGTTCCCTGGCATCATCGACGACATAACTCAGGCCGCGGAGATCGCCGATGCCATCGGCTATCCGGTGATGATCAAGGCGTCGGCCGGCGGCGGGGGCAGGGGGATGCGCATCGTCTCCGCGCGCAAGGAGATCGCGGAGTATTTTGCCCGCGCGCGGTCGGAAGCGAAATCCGCTTTCGGCGAAGACAGGGTCTTCATCGAAAAATTTATCGCCGGCCCGCGCCACATCGAAGTTCAAGTGCTGGGCGACAAGCACGGGAACGTCATCCATCTTGGCGAACGCGAATGTTCCATCCAACGCCGCCATCAAAAAGTAATCGAGGAAGCTCCCTCTCCCTTCATCGACGAGGAAACGCGCCGCAAGATGGGCGAATGGGCGATGGCGCTGGCTGAGGCGGTCAACTACGATTCGGCCGGCACGGTCGAATTTATCGTCGGCGAAGACAAAAATTTCTATTTCCTCGAAATGAACACACGGTTGCAGGTCGAGCATCCGGTGACCGAGCTTGTCACCGGCATCGACCTCGTCGAACAGATGATCCGGTCGGCCTTTGGCGAACCGCTGCCGGTCCGTCAAAGCGACGTGGACCTCAAAGGCTCGGCGATTGAAACCCGGGTCCTGGCCGAAGACCCGGCGAGGAATTTTTTGCCTTCGACCGGGCGGCTCAAGACCTACCGGCCGCCGGCGCCCGGCCATTATAACGGCGTTACGCTGCGCATCGATTCAGGCGTCCGCGAAGGCAGCGAGATCTCCATCCATTACGATCCGCTGATCGCGAAAATCGTGACCCACGCGGCGGATCGAACGGCAGCCATAATAGCGCAGACGCAAGCGCTCGATTCGTTTGTCATCGAGGGTGTCGCCGACAATATTGCTTTTCTCGCCGCCGTGATGGCGCACAAGCGCTTTCGGGCGGGCGAACTTTCGACCGGCTTTATCGCCGAGGAATACCCGCGTGGCTTTACTCCGCTTGCGCCGGAAGGAGAGAGCGCGCATTTGTTCGCGAGCGTCGCGGCGGCCGCCGGTCATGTGACGAATGAACGCAAGCGCGCGATCTCGGGTCAGATGCGCGCCGCGCGCCCAGCACGGGTTGTCTGCTCACGCGCGATCATGCTTGGCAGAAATCGTCATGACGTGACGCTCGAGGACAGGGACGAAGGGCTGGTTGTGCGATTTGAGAAGACCGGGCACGCGCATATCTGCGGTTCCGATTGGGTCCCGGGCCAGCCGGTTTGGAACGGCACGATCGACGGCGAAAAGGTTGCGGTTCAACTGCGCCCCATTCTCAATGGCTATACTTTGGCGCACGCCGGCTTTGTGGCCGAGGCGCAGGTCTACAAGCCGCGCGAGGCGGAGCTTGCCGCGCTCATGCCGGAGAAGAAACCGTCCGGCGGCTCGAAATTGCTGCGCTGTCCAATGCCCGCCCTCGTCAAATCGATCGAGGTGGTTGCCGGCCAGGCGGTGAAACCGGGCGAACCGCTCTGCGTCATCGAGGCGATGAAAATGGAAACCGTGTTGCGCGCCGAACGCGATGTCACGGTGGACAAAATAAACGTCAAGGCAGGCGACTCCGTCGGGGTCGATGCCGTCATCATGGCGTTTCGGTGAGGTCGGCGTCAAGACCGTCGAAGCGAGGATCGCTTGCATGTCCAGGACGCCCTGAAGAAGCGCCCGGCTTTCCTGCCGCCGATTTCACGCGGCAGGAAGCGCCGGGTGCTCCCCATGATCCCGAGGATCAAGCATCAGTGTTTGGTTGGGCTGTTGATGGCGATCCGTTTTGCCTTCGTCTGCGCTCGCTCCGTCTTCGGCAGAGCGACCTTGAGAACGCCGTTCTTGAACGAGGCCTCGATCTTGTTTTCATCAATGTCCACGCCGACCGGAATTTGCCGTTCGAAGCGGCCGTAGAAACGTTCGCTGAACTGGCGCTCCTTGTCCTCCGTCTCGGATTTGATTTCGCCGCGAAGGATCAAATTGCCGTCGCTCAAGAGAACCTCGACGTCTTTTTCCTCCATGCCGGGGATTTCCGCCGAGACCGTAATTTGTTTTTCGGTTTCGGCGACTTCGAGCTTCGGCCAGGCGGGGTTCACGAACTCCGTCCGGCGACCGGCGAGCGAAGTAGAGGCGAAGCCGCGAAAGGCTTCTTCCAGAAGGCGGTTCATTTCACGGTGCAAGGTGAGAAACGGGCTCGATCTTTCGTCGCGGAGAAAATCGGGGACGAGCTCCTGGCCGCGGGTCCAAGGAATGAGATCACGCATGTTCATGGCCTATCCTCCAATGATTTGAGTGGATGCACCGGGCGCGAAAGCCTGCCGCCGTCCACGATCCCGGCCAAAATTGCCGCGCGCCTTGGTCCACATGACATTGTCCGGCTGGAAGCGTGGAGTGGCCGCGCTCGCGCGCCGCTAACTCCGCACTCCGCTGACCACCGCACCGGTATTCGCGGTTGCGATCATGGTTCCCACGTGCAGGCTTGAGCTGGGTCCTTGCAGGCGTTCACGCCGTGTGGAGCGCCCCCGCCCAGCCGGCAATAAAGATCTGGGGCGCGGCTTGTGCCAGTCAAGGGCACTTTGTATGCAGCCCATGACGCGATCCGCCGCATCCGCCGTGCGGAAGGCTGCGATCCGGTTTTGTTTAGACCCGATCGCTTTTTTTGTTTTCGCCTAAGTCATGGCCGCGGAACTGATTTCCTCTTAAGAAGATTATTTTCAATCGACCTGAAGCGACTTTAGCTTGCGATGCAGGGCCGAGCGCTCCATGCCGACGAATTCGGCGGTGCGCGAAATGTTGCCGCCGAACCGGTTGATCTGGGCGACCAAATATTCACGCTCGAAGACCTCGCGCGCTTCCCGCAACGCAAGGTTCATCAGCTTTTCGCCGCCGGGGCCATTCGGCGTCGAAGGAACGAGCGCGCCGATCTCGGAGGGCAGCATATCCGCGGTAACCGCCGCCTCGGGATCGCCGGCGGCGAGGATCATCAACCGCTCCACGTTGTTGCGCAGTTGCCTTATATTGCCGGGCCAATCGTGCGATTGCAGAACCGCCATCGCGTCGTCCGCGATCAACCGCCGCGGCATGCCGGTTGTCGCCGACAGCTGGTCCATGAAAAAAGCGATGAGTTCGGCAATATCCTCGCGGCGTTCGCTCAGCGAGGGGACGCGAACCGGCACGACGGCGAGACGATGGAATAGATCCTCGCGAAACGAACCATCGGCGATCAACGCCGCGAGATCGCGCGAGCTCGACGAGATGATGCGGACATCGACATAAACGCGGGTCGCGCCTCCGACACGGAGAAAATTCTGCTCGACCAGCACCCGCAGGATCTTGCCCTGGGTCTCCCTGGGCATATCGGCGATTTCGTCGAGGTAGAGCGTGCCGCCGTGTGCTTCCTCGAGCGCGCCAACCTTGCGGCCGCTTCCCTCCTTGGCTTCGGTTCCAAACAATTCCATTTCCATAGTTTCCGGCGCGATCGTCGCCGAGTTGATGGTGACGAAAGGGCCGTCCGCGCGGGCCGACGAGTCGTGGATGCCGCGGGCGGCGAGTTCCTTGCCCGCGCCCGGCGAGCCGGTGATCAGAACCCGCGAATTGGCCGGCCCGACGCGCTCGATGACGTGCCGCAATTGGTTGATCACGGCGGATTTGCCGACGATCCGGTTAGCTCCGCCAGCCCTTGTGCGCCACTCGGTGACCTCGCGCTTCAATCGCGAGGCTTCGAGCGCGCGTTCCGCGACCAGCACCAGGCGGTCCGCCTTGAACGGCTTTTCGATGAAATCATAGGCGCCGAGCTTTATCGCGGAGACCGCCGTCTCGATATTACCGTGACCGGAAATCATGACGACCGGCAGCATCGGGTTCTGCTCCTTGACGATCTTCAGCAACTGCATGCCGTCGAGTCTTGAGCCTTGCAGCCAAATGTCGAGAAAGACGAGGGTTGGGCGTCTTGCGCCAATCGCGGCCAGTGCCTCATCGGAATTCTTGGCGGTGCGCGTGCCATGGCCTTCGTCCGCCAATATCCCGGAAACAATTTCACGTATGTCCGCTTCGTCGTCCACTATCAGAATATCGCTCGCCATGAATTTCTTCACCCTCCCTTTCCGGCTTCGGCAGGCATGGTTTTGTCAAAATCCCCGGCATAATCATGCCCGCCATGATCGTGTCCCAAAGGAAAAAACAGCCTAACCCAGGCGCCATGCCCAGTTGGCGCATCCCGCAACTCGAGCCCGCCGCCGTGATCGGCGAGAATTTTAGCGACGATCGGGAGGCCCAGCCCCGTTCCGTCGGCGCGCGTCGTCATGTAAGGTTCGAGGAGCCTTTGCCGGTTCTCCTTGGGAAAGCCCTTGCCGTTGTCGATCACGTCGATGGTGACGGCACGCCGGGCAACCGCGACCGCCACGGATATCTTCCCTTGGAAGCTGGTTTCGCCGGTGTGCGCGGCAATCCCTTCGGTTGCGTTCTTGACGATGTTCGTCAAGGCTTGGGGCAAAAGCCGCCGGTCGAACGGGACCCGGACCGGGTCTTGCGGCAGCCGGTCTTCAAACAAAATGCCGGGATGCGCGACCCGCATCAGGAACAGGACCTGGCGCACGCATTCGCCAAGGTCGCCGCTTTCGAGGCGGGGTTTCGGCATCCGCGCGAAAGATGAAAATTCATCCACCATGCGTTTGATGTCGTCGACTTGCCGGATAATCGTGTCGGTGCACTGATCGAAAACGTCGCGGTCTTGCTCGATCAGACGCCCATATTTGCGTTTTAGCCGTTCCGCGGACAGCTGGATCGGGGTCAGGGGATTTTTGATCTCATGGGCGATCCGGCGGGCGACATCGGCCCAGGCCGACGTCCGCTGCGCGGTCACGAGATCGGTGATATCGTCGAGCGTCACGACGTAGCTCTTGTCGGCGCGTTCGCCCGGCTCGCTGGTGACGCTCACGTTGAAAAGGCGATCGAGGCCCCCGCGGGAAAGCGAAATTTGTCCTTGAACCAGCCGGGATTGACCGGAACGCGCGCCGGCCAGCATATCCTCTAGTTCCGGCAGCACGGTTGCGATCGATTGACCGGCGATCCGCGCGGCGGTTTCGCCGCTTTGCGGGAGCAATTTTTCGGCGGACGGATTGAGCACGGTAATTTGGCCGTCCGGTCCGATGCCCACGACCGCAACCGGAACGCCGGAGAGAACCGCCTCGGTGAAGAGCCGCCGCTCGTCGATGAGCTTGCTCGCCGCGATGAGCCGGTGCTGCTGCAGGCTCAGTTCCGAGGTCATTTTGTTGAAGGTTTCGCCGAGATGGGCAAGATCGCCCTCGGACTTATACACCGCAACCTGAACGTGGAGATTGCCGGAGGCGACCTCATCGGTGGCCGCGATCAAGCGCCTTATCGGCGCCACGAGACTGTCGGCGAAGGAAAGACCGAGCCAGGTCGCGGATAAAAGCATGATGAGGGCGATCAGGACGAACATGGTCGCGAAAGCGATCCTTATGCCGCGCCGGTGATTGTCGAAAGCATCGTAGAGCGCGACGAGCTTGGCGGCCTGGCGCGGAAACTCCACCGTGAACGGATCGACCGGCCGGGCCACATATAAAAACGTGTCCTGGAAGGAAAGGAGCGTCCGCAAGGCGACGAAAGTCCGGCCTTCATCGAGGATCAGGCACTCGGGCTCGTTTTTTTTTGCGACGTCGAAATCGCGCGGCTCCGGGCGGACGACGGCAGTGCCAACCACGGCGCCGGTGTCCACCTGCTCGACCACCGTGCCGTCGGACTTCAAAAGAGCCGCGGCGGTGAAGCCAAGAGAACGCGCCCGCGACGTGAAAAAACCTCGAAACCACGACCGGTCAAAATCGAACGTGGGCTTGGCCAGGTCGAGATCCGACGCTGTGAGCCTCGCCTCCCGGAGCAGCGACCAGCATTGACCTTCACGAAACAGATTTGCCGCGTCGATCGTGTTTTGCACAAAGCCGCGTCCATCCTGCATGAAGGACGGGTTGAGACTGTGTTCCAGCGTCACCGAACCGACCCACGCCATCAGCAAGGCCGGCGCGGCGGCAATGATTGAAAAAAGTCCGACGATGCGAATATGCAGTTCCGCCCCGGCGACGCCCGCGCGGCGCGCCTTGAAAAGCGCATAGGCCTCGGCGAGGACGAAACAAAAGACGAGGAGGATGCCAAGGATATTGGCGGCAAACAGCCCCAGAACGACGGAATCCGTCGGCGCGATCGGCGTATAGTCGGAAAAAATCAGAAAGCTGACGAGCCCGATGAAGAGGGCAAGGATAACGGCCACGGGACCGAACCGGGCCGTAAACCTGGGATGGTGATTTTTTCCGCCCAAAGCCCGCCGCGATATTTTTTGATTACCCATGGTCGCCGGCAAAAAGACATGGAAGGGTCAGGCACCGTGCGCGATAAGAAACAAGGTGAATCGCGTTGCCATAATATCACGCTGTTGCAAGATTACGACATTTCGGGGGCCGGATGAACGCCCATCGTTAAACCGGGGAGGGCGGCAATTATCCGGAGGCGATTGCAATGAAAATAAAGTTATGAGATAAAAACGCGTCATAATAAATTGATTTAATGAATTATTTTGAATTATCTCATCGTCTTTCTCCAAACGTCGATTCGCGGAAAGCAACGGGTGTGACACGAAGGCGATTTGGGTTCAACGGCTCCCGGGCGCCGGCCACGTTACGCGGCGGCGGCGCCGCAACCGGCGGCGCCGATGGAAACCGTCGGGGGCGGGCACAAAATCTTAGCCCCGCCATGACCACGAAGGCCAAATCGATGCTGCCGAGAGCAGCTGGGAGCCGCCGCTCGCGGGACTCGCCCGCTCCCGGCCCTCCAAACACGATGAGGCCGGTTGAGATGCTTCGAATATCGGAAAAACCGCTGGCCTAGGCCTCTTC
>JBATYB010000258.1:0-4072 GCA_049673825.1 Methylocella sp.
ATCCGGCGCGACGTTGAGCGCGATGCCGTGGAACGACACCCAACGCCGGACCCTGATCCCGATCGCCGCGATCTTGTCCTCGGCGATCTCGCCGTTTTCGCCGCGCGGCTTTTCGGGCCTCGCGACCCAGACCCCGATCCGGTCCGCGCGGCGCTCGCCCCTGACATTGAAAGCGCGCAGCGCCGCGATGACCCAGGCTTCCAACGCGCAGACGAAAGCGCGTAGGTCCGGGTTCCGGCGATTGAGATCGAGCATCGCATAAATAACCCGCTGGCCCGGCCCATGGTACGTGAATTGTCCGCCCCGGCCGCTCTTGTGCACGGGGAAACGCGCGTCCACAAGATCCGCCGCCCGCGCGGATGTCCCGGCCGTATAGAGCGGCGGATGTTCGAGCAGCCAGATGAGTTCCGGCGCGGCGCCAGCCGATATGCGCGCGGCCCGCGCGTCCATGAAGGCCACGGCATCGGCATAGGGCACAAGCGCGTCCGAAATCCGCCATTCGACCGGGGCGGCGTCGCTGGGCGGCATGAGGGGCGCCGGTTTTTCAAGTGGCATATGCCATGATAACGGGTGGTCCGGAAACTTGCACCTCGATAGGCCAGAGGTGGAGGGCCGCCTTGCCACTCCGGCGCCGATTTGTTAGACGACGCGGCTGCGCGCGGGCGCCGCTTGCGTTTCCTGCCGCGCGGAGAATCGCGGCCATGGCGGAAGTGGTAGACGCGCTAGCTTGAGGTGCTAGTTGGGCAACCAGTGGAGGTTCGAGTCCTCTTGGCCGCACCATCGTTTATGATTTACGTTTATTATTTGGCCGAAGGGTTGCCCCCCGGCCCGCTTGGCTCCGTCGCCGCGCCGTCCGGGCCACGAGCCTTGAAGGCGCGACGGGCCTTGGCAAAAACGTCGGCGATGATCTTCTCCGTCGCCGATGTCCAGCCTTCCGGGGCCGCGCGCGTTGGGGCCGGGTGCGTGCCGGGTACGATATGGACGATTTTATAGCCGCGCTTTTTGAGTTCTTGCAGGAGATCGGGCAGCATGGCGGCCGTCTGCTGCTTGGTATCGTGAAGGAGCAGGATCCCGCGCTTTTCCTTATCGAGGCGCGAAAGGATCAAAGCTAGCTCGGTCTCCGGCGTCATCCTTTGCCAGTCCGAGACCCAGAGGTCGGCACCGAAAACCGCGATATTTTTGGCCGAAAGCCAGGCGATGAGCGCCGGCGTATCGGCAAAGCCCGGAAACCGGAAAAACCGCACTTTTGGCGCGCCGCTGGCCGTGCCATAGGCGGCCTTGTCGTCCGCTTCGAAGCCGCGCAGAATCTCTTCTTGCGCGGCGCTTTCGCTTAGATTCCGCAATGTCGCGGCGGGATGCGAAAATGTATGGTGGCCGACGGTATGTCCTTCCGCGATTTCGCGCTTGACCAAAGCAGGCAAGGCCTCCGCATTGCGACCGACGAGGAAAAATGTCGCCTTCACGCATTCCTTGGCGAGCGCGTCGAGCACCTTTGGGGTGGTTTGCGCGGAGGGTCCATCGTCGAAGGTGAGCACGATTTCACGATCGTCGAGCGCCAGGGTTCGCGGATAGGTTTTCAGCCCCACTTGCAGGCCGCCGGATGTTCCCACCTCCAAGGTGCGGGCAACGCCGAGGGCCTCGGGCGGGCAAGCCGCCGCCGCCGGAGCAAGGAAAGAGACCCCCGCGGCGGCGGCCAGCGGGTGCACGCAAACAGAGCGGAACGAGAGTTGCTTCATGATTGTATATCTTTGCGTGAGATACTCTTAGCTCCCGGTCAAATCCTGTGCCGCACGCGGCTTGCGCCGGGGGCCGTAATCCTTGAATTTTTCAATCGTCCTTTCGATCTCATCGGGTTCAAGCACGCGCGGGGTGCCGACCTGCAGGGCCACCGCATATTGCTTGCAGAGCGTTTCGACTTCCATGGCAAGCCACATCGCCTCGCGCAGACAGGGGCCGGTGGCGACCATGCCGTGGTTGCCAAGCAGCGCACACATCCGGCCACTCAGCGCTCCCAACACCGCGTTCGACAGTTCCTCCGTGCCATAGGGCGCATAGGGAGCGCAGCGAATCGTAGGGCCTCCCGCCGCGGCGATCATATAATGCACCGCCGGGATCTCCATGCCGCAGATCGCGAAGGCGGTGGCATGAATCGGGTGTGCATGCACCACGGCGTTCACGTCCCCGCGCGCTTGCAAGATATCGCGATGGAACCGCCATTCCGACGAGGCCGCAAGCCTGTGCTCATAACTCCCGTCCAAGTTCATGAAGACGATATCGCCGATCGCCATTTCCTCATAAGGAAGGCCGGAAGGGGTTATTAGCAAGCCGCTGTTCCAGCGCACCGAAATATTACCAGCAGTCCCCTGATTGATGCCATTACGGTTCATGGCGAGGCAGGCGCCGATGATCGCCTGGCGGACGCCTTCTTCCTCGGCTACGGCCATGCTCCCGGCCCTCTCAATGGCGGCGCCCGAGCGCGGACGCTTCCCGGGCGAGCGGTTCGACCTTGCCAAAATCTTGCGCCGCGAGAAGCGCCGGCGCGGCCATCCACGAGCCGCCTGCGCAAGGAACATTGGCAAGCGCGAGATAGTCTTTGGCCTTTTGCGCGTCGATACCGCCGGCCGGGCAGAAAATCAAATCGGGCAAGCGAGCTGCTCGGGAGGCAAGATTTCTGGCCCCGCCCGCTGGCTCGGCAAGACATCTGATTGCGGCAACATAGGTTACCAAAAGAGAGCCAAGGCGGAGCTTAAGATACTGAGGTTAGCAAAACGTTGCCTTTGCGCGGCCAACAAGTCAGGATGGCTTGGCGACGCGGTCGGGAAACGCCTTGGCGAGAGCTTCGCGGCTGGCCGCGATCACACCGCGCTCGGTGATGAGACCCGTGACAAGCCGGGCGGGGGTCACGTCGAAGGCGTAATTGAGGGCCTTGCTTCCAGAAGGAGCGAGCCGGACGGTCTCGATGCGCCCGTTGGCGCCGAGCCCCGCGATATGGGTGACCTCCAGCGCGGATCGCGTCTCTATCGGGACTTCGGCAATGCCGTCGAAAATCGAGAAATCGATGGATGGCGAGGGCGCGGCGGCGTAAAACGGCACGCCGTTGTCATAGGCCGCGAGCGCTTTCAAATAGGTGCCGATTTTGTTGCACACGTCGCCCGAGGCGGTCGTCCGATCGGTCCCGACGATCGCGAGATCGACCATTCCGTGTTGCATCAAATGGCCGCCCACGTTCTCGACCACGATCGTATGCGGCACCCCATGCTGTCCAAGTTCCCAGGCGGTCAGCGACGCGCCTTGATTGCGCGGCCGCGTTTCGTCGACCCACACATGCAGGGCGATTCCTTCGTCATGGGCTTTGTAGATTGGTGCCGTCGCGGTGCCCCAATCGACCGCGCACAGCCAGCCCGCATTGCAATGGGTCAGGATATTGACTCGGCCGCCTTGCTTGCGGGCGCTAGCGGCGCGAATGAGCGCGATCCCATGTTCGCCGATCGCTCCGCAAAGGGCGATGTCCTGTTCGGCGATCGCGCCGGCATGGGCGAAGCCGGCCCCGCCGCGTTCGGTTGGAGGCAAGGCCAAGAGGTGCCGGCGCATCGCGGCGAGCGCCCATTGCAAATTGACCGCGGTCGGCCGCGCCGCGGCGAGAACGGCGCAAGCGGTGTCGAGATTCGCGTCCGATGGCCCGGCGCGCATGGCCAACGCCAAACCATAGGCCGCCGTCACGCCGATGAGGGGCGCGCCACGCACTTGCATATCCTTGATGGCGCGAGCCGCCTCGAAGGCAGTCTTGATCGAAATAATTTCGAATTCATGCGGCAGCCGCGTCTGATCGATGATTTGGACGCTCGCCGCGTCGCTGCCGGGCCAAATGGTCCTAAAAGTCTTGCCCCCGATACGCACGAATCTCTCCTCTCCGCGCCCTGAGTATTGGGCGGATCCAGGTAGCGTATCATGCCCGCGCAGAACGCGCGCCGGTCCTTGCTAATGTCAGTTGCAATTGCTGCATATGCGTTGATTAACGCGGTCGTTTCGTCGCCGGATCCGGCGGTCGAGGCCGGTGGTGGCGGCGCCTTGG
>JBATYB010000259.1:0-16771 GCA_049673825.1 Methylocella sp.
ATTATCCTCGGCTCGCGCGAGCAGGATGTCGATGTTAAGGTCGATGTCGTGCCGAGAGTGTGAGTGGCAAAATGCTTTGCTGCCAGAGGCGCCAAGAGGAGGCGCCGAGTCAGGGATAGAAGTCTCAACGCGCGCCATAAACCTTCAGGGTCGCGTGGACGAGCATTTCTCGCCAGCCTCCGATGCTTGCCGGCGAAGCCACGCCGGCACGGCCGTTCCATCGTCCCCTTGCGCCACCTTGCCGCCGCGAAAGCCAAACGTGCCTTTCGTCTTGCCGCGGCGACGCGCCGTTCGGTTGTCCTTCGGCTCTTGTAGCGCCGCGCGGGCGGGCCGCCCGCCGTTCGGGCGTCGTTTTCCCTCGTCACGTGCTACGATCAAACAGGCCCGATCCAAGAGGCAAGGCGGAAACTTATCGCAACGCGCCAATCTCTTCGCCCGCGCTTCGATCCTTGCTCGCGCCGGACTCGCGGTGGATCGGATAAGTCTGCTCCAGGCGTTGCTTTCCTCGCGTGGACTCGAGCACCCCGCGCCGACCGGCCCGAGGCGCGCGGCGCCGCTCCTCCTCTTTTAGCAATTTTTAACGATGACCGCGACATCGCGAACTCAAAGTTAAACGTTGTTAAACATTCCAGTCTCTCAACTTCTGCAACAAATTGTTGCAATTTGTTTGTTGTCGAAACCGGGCTTTTCGGATTCAAAGCTTGAGAAGTGTCCGTTTGCGCGGTTTGTATGAGCGTTCTGCTTGCTTGTGCGAAGTGCCGCGGCGGGCGCGAAAGACAGTGCGGGCAAACCGGCCGTTCGACGCGAAAAGACGCATGGAAATGCGCGGGCGCGGCGGACCGGAAGCGACCGTGTCACGGGGGCTTGGCTATTGGTTTTCGTCGATCTTTTCCGAATCGGGTGCGAGACCGGCATGCTCGTGGCCGTATGCGGGCTTCTGTTTGTTGGCGGCGGCTTTCTGATTCTCATCGGCGTCAATATTTTTGAGCAAGCGACCGGCAGGCTGCTCGGCCAGCGGCTTCCGGCACCGGTGGTCAGCGAAGCCGGTCTTCCCCATGTTCTCGTGCAAATCCCGGTCTTTAACGAACCCGCAATGGTCGCGGATAGCTTGCGATCTGCCGCCGCGCTCGATTGGCCGCGAGAGAAGCTGCATATCCAACTTCTCGACGACAGCACCGACGAGACGACTGCGATTGCCAATATCGTGGTCCGCGAACTGCGCCGGCGAGGCTACGATATTTCGCACCTACGCCGCCCGGGGCGGCCGGGCTACAAGGCGGGGGCCTTGGCTGCTGGCCTCGTTCACTCGAAAGCCCCCTATGTTGCCATTCTCGATGCCGATTTCCGGCCGCCGCCGCATTGGCTGCGGGCGATCGTCCCGCCCTTGATCGCCGATCCAAGCGCGAGCTTCGTGCAATCGCGTTGCGAATTCGCGAACTACCGGACGAATTGGCTGACCCGCGCGCAAGGTCTGATGTTCGACGCCCATTTCGTCATGGAGCAGGCGACGCGCTTTCGCGCCGGCTGGCTGTTTCAATTCAACGGCACAGGCGGGGTCTGGCGGCGCGCGGCGATCGCGGCGGCCGGCGGTTGGTCGGGCGACTCGCTCTGCGAGGATCTCGATCTCACGGTGCGCGCCGAAATCGCCGGATGGCATGGTCTTTTCGCGATGGATCCCCCCGTGCCTGGGCTCGTCCCCGAAAAGGTGTCGCATTGGCAGGTCCAACAGCGACGCTGGTCGAACGGCTTTGTGCAAGTCGCCCGCAAGCTACTCGGCGAGGTCTGGATGGCCGACTGGCCGGTTTGGCGAAAGCTGTCGGCGAGTTTTCTCATCCTCATCCAGACGTTTTACCCTTGCGTTGCGCTCGCCTGCCTTTGCTTGGTTCTATGCGCGATCATCCGGGGCGGCGATCTCGCCCCCTACCTGCCGGTCATCGCCACAATTGCGGCCTTGGTCCTGATCATCGGCGTTGGGATGACGCTCATGCCCTACATTATTTTGCGGCGGGGCTCGCTTTGGCGCTATCTCGCGACGCTCGCGTCCCTGACCCCGCTGATGATCTATGTCAGCGTCTCCAACGCGCCGGCGATCCTAAAGACCGTTTTCGGGTCGACCGAGACCTGGAAACGCACGCCGAAGGCACCGCACCTTGCGGACCTTTCGCCGGCAACGGATCGGCTCAACGAGGTCTGACGATCGGCGCGGCGGCGCTGCGATCGACTCGCGTGTACAAAGTGAATTGCGGGTCGAAGATGAACTTGAGCAACAGCCCGCTCCACGATTTATGGGTCTTGAGTCCGGCGTAGAATTCCGGCGCCATTTGCGTCAGCCGCGGCAGCCGCGACCAAGGCACGTCGGGAAAATCATGGTGTTCGTTGTGATAGCCGATGTTGAGCGCGACGAGGTTCAAGGGACCGTAATAATCAAACGTCTCCTGGACCGGATCTGAGGTAAAATGCTCCTGGAGCCAGCGCGCGCCGAGCGGATGCAAGCCTCCGACCGAAAACCAGAAGGACGCGAAAAGATAAACTAGCGCATTCGGGCCGAAGCAGGCCAGAACGGCGAGATCGTAGAGGAAAACGCAACCGCCATTGACGAATGTCCACCGGCTCCACATCGGCACGGAGCCTTTCAGACGGCCGAGGCGGGTAAGCTGGAAGACCGGAAAAAGAAACATCCATGCCGCCTTGCCAAAAGCGCTTCCGCCAAACAGACGCGCTTCCCAATGACTCGGGAGATCGGCGTCGAAATCGTAATCGCCGAGATGCGAATGGTGCTTCATGTGATAGCAGCGAAATCCCATCGCGGTCGGACAAGTGTTTGGCAGATCGGCGAGGATCGCTGTCCATTTGTTCAAGACATTGGATTTGAAGATGCAATTATGGGTTGCGTCGTGGATGACGACGAACATTGCGTGATTGGCGAAGGCGCCAATGCAAAAGGCGGCGGCCAAGGCCGCCCACCAATATGCGGGCCCGAGATGACCAAGCAGCGCGGCGATCGAGGTCTGCCCGGCGACGACGGCGAGAGTGATCGCGGCCGTCCTCCGGTCGTGGCCGGTAAGGCCGGCGGCTTCCGGATGCGCCGCCAAAATGGCGCGGCGGCGCGGCGGATGCGGACGCTTTATCGGCGCCGCGATGAAGCCTGCGTTCGCCGCCCCGCGTTCCATGCGGGCGGGTCCAGCATCTATTGAATCTAGCCGCATGTGCCGATCATCCTCGAGCAATTCATAAAGTCACGATCCGCGAACGCGGAAAATTCCCTCGCGGTCAAGATCATGCGAACATAAAGCGTTCAGCGCCCTGGAATCAAGCCGCGAGATTTTTTTCGTAGACGCGATGCACCTTGTCGATGCGCGCGCCGGAAAGCTCGATTGGCCGGCGCATGCCGAGATTGTCCTCCAAAACCCAGCCGAATTCGACGTGTCCAAGCGAGCTCGTTTTGTTGCGCCGGCGTAT
Source organism: Methylocella sp. (assembly GCA_049673825.1). Taxonomy (GTDB): domain Bacteria; phylum Pseudomonadota; class Alphaproteobacteria; order Rhizobiales; family Beijerinckiaceae; genus Methylocapsa. Next base: position 3,460 of record JBATYB010000259.1, read on the forward strand.
TTCCTCGATGAACGCCAGAATGACCGCGCCGCCGGCGGCCTTGCGATGCAAGGCGCGGCGGACGCCAAAAAGCGCGAGCCGCCCGGACGTAAAGGCGTGCTTCCTGATCCGCGAGACGACGCGCGGCAGGCCGAGTGGGAACAGACGGCCGCCGAGATCGGCGGTTATTTCATGCAGGTTCGGCAAAATGACACCGAACGCCTGCGGCACGCCGTCGAGTTCGATCATGAACCCGCCTTCCGGCGGCATCACCATCTTGAGCGCGTCGGCGCTCGACATGAACTCGGCGAGCGTAAACGGCACAAAACCCCAATTTTCGCTCCAGGCATCGTTGAAGATATCGACGATAATCGCCGCTTCCTTGCCGAGATTCTTAAGATCGAGGGTTCTAATGTTGAGCCTCTCGCGCCATTCGGGCCGCTCCAGAATGCTTGGGCGCGCCTGCCGGTCCTTGTCGCTGCCATCGTAGCGGTAGGAAATGAGATCGCGCGCCTTTTTGTAGCCATGGCGCTCGAGGGAACCGCTCAAATAGGCCGGGTTCCAGGGCATGAACACCATGGGCGTGGCTTCGAATCCTTGCACGAGCAGTCCGGTCTCGCTGTTCACGGAGGGTGAAAACGGCCCATGCACGAGCGCGGCGCCGCGTTGACGCAGCCAGTCTTCCGCGGCTTGCGTCAGGGCGGCGACGACTTCGTCGTCGTCAATCGCATCGAGACAACCAAATTGCGCCCGGGATGCGCCAAGCGGCGCATGGGCTTCGTCGTAGATCTGGGCAAGAATCCGGCCGGCGAGCTTGCCATTCTTGCGGGCGAGCCAGGCTTGCGATTGGACGAGCTTGAAATGCGGATTGAGCTTAGCCGCGAATAAGGTCCAGCGCTCGGCATCAAGAGGGGGGGCGAAGCCTGGGTAATCCTTATAGAGAAGCCGCGGCAACCGGCAAAAGGCGAAAAAGTTTCGCAGCCCATTCGCCGGAACGATCTCTATCTTGCGCTCGGTCCTGCTCATGGAATTGGCCTTGCTTCTTTTCGAGCCTCGCGCGGCATGCGGCGGCACCGCCACCGCGGGTTCGAGCAAACGCCTCGCGGCTCACGGCAGGAAAGGCGAACCGAAACTCGGTGCCGCCGTCAGGTCGCCGCGCTCAACGAACGAGCCGACGCCTCACGCTGGCTTTCCCGCTTGGCCAACAGATCCATCACGCCCCTCATCTCCGCCTCGGTGTGCAGGGCCGAAAGGAAAAAACGCAGCCGCGGCTGGTCTTTCGGCACCCCGATTTGAATGATCGGCGGCACGTAAAAGCCGTGGTCCATCAAACGGCTGGAAGCCGCCAGAGTTTCAAGGCTGTCCGCAAAAAGGACCGGGACGACGCCACGCCCTATGGCAGGCCCCGTATCGAGCCCCGCGTCATGGGCAAGCTCCATGAAGAGTTCGGCATTTTGGCGCAACCGCTCAATGCGCCAAGTCTCTTCCTGCATCACTTGCAAGGCGGTCTCCGCCGCCGCCGTTATTACCGGCGATAGGCCGACGCTATAGACGAAGCCCGGCAGCGTATAGCGCAGCCATTCGATCACGGGCGCCCTGCCCGCGACGAACCCGCCGCAAGACGCCAGAGTCTTCGATAATGTACCGATAATGAGGTCGATTTGGTGCGGATCGACACCAACGTGTTCCCAAAGCCCGCGCCCTTCGTTCCCGAGCACGCCGATCGAATGCGCTTCGTCGATCAACAGCCAAGCATTGCGCCGCTCCTTGAGCTCGACAAGACGGACGAGGTCGGCGATGTCGCCATCCATGCTGTAGAGGCCCTCCGCGACGATGAGGGCGTTACGGGAATTGCCGCGTCTTTCACGCAAGAGAAAATCGAGATGGTCGAGATCGTTGTGACGGAAAAAAATGGTTTCGGCGGTGGTCGCCTTGGCCCCGCTAACGATGCTGTTGTGCGACAGCTCATCGATGAAGAGGGCGTCGTGCGACCCCAGGATATGTGAAATCGTTGTCACATTGGTGAGATAGCCGCTGACCAGGGCAAGCGCCGACTCGGCGCCGATAAATTTGGCGATGCTCGCTTCAAGGCGGCGATGCGTTGATCGTTCGCCGCCGACGAGGCGGGAGCCGAGCGCGCCAATCCCCAACGTGTCCAGCGCCGCCGCCGCCGCGGCCTTAACCATCGGATGGGACGCGAGCCCCAGATAATCGTAATTGGCGAAACTGACGAAGCGCCGGCCGTTTATGCCGGCTTCCCGCCGCAGAGTGTCGATTGGCGCGAAAAACGGGTCGCCGCCGTCGAGGTAAGCCTTTCCGGCGAGCCGGAAGCGCTTCGTGGCATACTCGGCGAGGCTGTTGAACTTTTGCACTTTGCGTTCGGCGGTCCAGCTGGGTTCACGAAACGATTGGAAAGTCCGGCGTCTTGGCGGCGGCATCTCGCGTGCCGCTTCTTGGCGGTCCTGGATCGCACCGATCCGATATGAGCGAATCGTGGCATAGCATAAGCGCTGGAGGCAGCAAAAGGGGATCATCGCGCAAGGCCGAAAGACCTTTGCCTCCGCCCCTGTGGAAATAAAGAAAGCTATTTCTTATCAAAACCTTACAATCTATTGTCAATTCCGGTTACAAATCGTAACAAAGGCAAGTTCGCGGGCCGGCAAGCTCCGCGCAAGGAAATTGCGGGTTGTCTGTTCGCGGACCGCGAATCAAGGACTTTATACCGGGCAGGAGCCTTTACCGGCGCAACTGGCCGGTGACCGCGGACCGCTGGTCGCTTTGGGGGCTGAGAAGTGCGTCAGGGAATCGCCCCGATGGGATCGAGGGCCGGCGTTCCGGCTTGCGCCGGCCGGCCGGCCGGCCGTGGCATGGACGCGAGCATGCCGGCGATCGCCGATGCGGCCTCGCCGGCTATCGCCTTGCGACTTTCTCCCCGCGCGTAGGCGAGCGGCGTGCCAAAGGCGAGATCGCACCGGATCGGTTCACCCTTGAGGAGCGACCAGAGGTGCGGAAGCAAGGTCGCATCGCCGAGCCATGCCGCCGCGGGCGATGAATAGCGGATAGCGACAGGTTGCACGCAAACCGTATCGATATCGCTTGCCGCAGCGAGAAGATCGCGCGCGGCGGCAAAATGCGAGCTGTAAAATTTGCGAAGCGCCGAGCCGTCGCCGGTCGTGCCCTCCGGGAAAAGCAGCATGGGGCGGCCCGCAAGCATTCTTTGCGCCATCGCCGCGTTGGCGGCGGGGATTGTCCGCCGCCGCTGGCGATCCACAAAGACGCTTTCTTGCAGCCGCGCGAAAGTGGAGATGGCCGGCCACGCTTCGACTTCACGCTTGGCGAGGAAGCAGACCGGCTCGACGCTGCAAAGCGCCAGTATGTCGAGCCACGAAACATGATTTGCGGCAATAAGACGAGGCCCATGCGGGGGCGGGGCGCGATCCACGACGACTTCCAGGCGGACCAGTGCGGCGAGCGTCCGGCCGAAGGCGACCGGGAGCCACAGCCGCAGCGGCCAACGCCGGCGCAACGCGAGCCACTGCAAGGGAGCGAGGGACAAAAACAAGAGCATGGCAAGAACGATCGCCGTAGCCCGGAAATAAGCCATGTCTCACCGCAGGTTAGCATTGCGATTCGCGCCATTTTAAAGCGCTTAGCCTGCAGTTTGATGACAGCGCCTTCGCTTTTCTTTCGCCTGTGAGCTTGCCCTTTCGTCATCAAACCTTCGCGTCCGGCTTCTAGATTCGACCCCTAGAGGTAAGATAAAGATTCGCGGGCTCATGTGGAACATTGCCACGCCGTCCGGCTTTGGCGGTGCCGTCCGGCACACCGCCGCCTTCATAAAACCGAACCGGATCGTGCGCGATCTTTGCGGCCTGCCCGCGGTGCTCGGGCGTTTTGGCCCGTTTGAAGTCCGGCTGGCGACGACGAGCCGGGAGATCCGCAAGGCGCAGCGGCTGCGGTTCAAGGTATTTTACGAAGAAGGCCGGGCAGTGCCGCGGCAAGGTGCCGCGCTGACCAGGCGGGATATCTGTCCTTTCGACAAAATCTGCGATCATCTTCTCGTCATCGACAAGGATCAGCGCAATCGTTTCGGCCGCAAGAAGCCCAAAATCGTTGGGGTCTATCGTCTTCGTCGCGGGGATGCCGCCGCACGCCACCAAGGCTTTTACAGCGCAACGGAATTCGATATCGGTCCTTTGCTCGCCCGCCATCCCGGCAAGCGCTTTTTGGAGCTCGGCCGCTCTTGCGTCCATGCGCAATACCGGTCGAAGCGCGTCATCGAGCTTTTGTGGCGCGGCCTTTGGGTCTATGCGCAACATCATCGTATCGACGTGCTGATCGGCTGCGCGAGCCTGCCTGGCGTCGATCCGCTTGCGCTTGCCCTGCCTTTGAGTTTCCTGCATCGCCATGCGCTGGCGGACGAGGAATGGCGCGTCCGCCCGCTTGCCGGGCGCGGCGTGGAGATGGCAATCCTGGACATCAAGGCGGTCGATGCGCGCAAGGCAATCGCGGCGCTGCCTCCTTTGCTCAAGGCGTATCTGCGGGCCGGGGCAAAATTTGGCGACGGCGCGGTGATCGACGCGCAGTTCGGCACGACCGACGTCTTCACGATCTTGCCGCTCGGCGACTTGGAAGAGCGCTATCAAGACTATTATGGCGGGCCGATGGAAATGCCGGAAAGCTACGTCGCCTGAACCCGTTTCAAAAGCCTCGCCCTTTATGTATTATCGAACTAAGTGAAACAGCCGGCGGCTGAGAGCCTGTTTCAAAAACCTCGCCCTCATCCTGAGGAGCCCACGAAGTGGGCGTCTCGAAGGACGCGCCGCGGGCGCTGCTCCCGAGGCGCCCTCGCCCTTCGAGACGGCCTTTCAGGCCTCCTCAGGGTGAGGCTTATGGTCTGTGCAGGCTTTTGAAACAGGCTCTGATGGCGCGGCTTCAAATTGGGAGGAGACACTATGCGTAGCAATAACAGCAATGGAAGCCGCGCCGCATCGGCGCGGGGTTTTGTGAGCCTATGCGCCATGCTGCTGGCCTACAGCGTGCTCGGCGTGGCAGCGACCGTCCCATCGACTCCTGTTCACGCGCAGAGTTTCTCTGGGCTCGGCTTCCTGTCCGGCGGAAGTTTCAGCTCTGCCCAGGGCGTGAGCGCCGACGGCACGGTCGTGGTCGGTTATGGCGATGTCGCCACTGGCGCTAACGAGGCGTTCCGCTGGACGAAGGCCGCCGGCATGGCTGGCCTCGGCTTTCTAACCGGGTTAACTGGCAGCGAGGCCTTTGGCGTGAATGCCGACGGCACGGTCGTGGTCGGTCAAGGCGGTGCCTTGGGCTGCTGCGGCATCCCTCAAGAGGCGTTCCGCTGGACCCAGGCCGGCGGGATGGCGGGCCTTGGCTGGCTGCCCGGGGGAACTTCCAGCTATGCCGGGGGCGTGAACGCCAACGGCACGGTCGTGGTCGGTTATAGCGATCTCACCAGCACCGGCGGAAGGTCGGAGGCGTTCCGCTGGACCCAGGCTGGCGGCATGGCGGGCCTTGGCTTCGGGGGAAATTTCAGCTCTTTTGCCCAGGGCGTGAACGCCGACGGCACGGTCGTGGTCGGCGCCGACGGCACCTTTGAGGCGTTCCGCTGGACCCAGGCCGGCGGCATGGTGGAGCTTGGCACCCTCATTTATGGCGTAGGTTCCAGCACGGCCCTGGGCGTGAACGCCGACGGCACGGTCGTTGTCGGTAATGGGAGTGTCGGCAGCAACTTTGAGGCGTTCCGCTGGACCCAGGCTGGCGGCATGGTGGGTCTGGGCTTTCTAACCGGGGGAACTTTGAGCCAGGCCGATGGCGTGAACGCCGACGGCACGGTCGTGGTCGGCTTTGGCAATGCCACCGGCACCGGTGCCAATACACTGGCGTTCCGCTGGACTCAGACCGACGGCATGCAATCCGTTCAGGCGCTGCTGACAGCCAAGGGCGTCAGCACAACTGGCTGGACGCTTACGAGTGCGCAAGGCGTGTCGGCCGACGGCCAGGTCATCGTCGGTGTGGGCATCGACCCTAACAAAAAAATTCAGGGCTGGATCGCTAGGCTAGGCCCGACAACCGTCCCCTTCCTCGCCTTCAACGCCAAGCTCCAGATCGACTTGGACCGCAAGCCGAAGCAGGATCGCTTTGAACTTCAATCCAGCTTCACCTTGAGCAGCACCGCGCCCGCGATCCATCCCGCCGTCGAGCCTGTCACGCTCCAAATCGGCGCCTTCACCGTCACGATCCCGCCCGGCTCCTTCAAAAAGCACGGGGACGGGGACGAAGGCGTAGTTTTCAGCTTCCACGGGGTCATCGGCGGCGCGAGGCTGAAGGCGCAGATCAAGCCGACGGGCACGCTGCGATTTGCGTTCGACGCGGAGGCGAAGGGCGCCGACTTGACCGGGACCACGAACCCGGTGCAGGTGAGCCTCACCGTCGGCGGCGACAGCGGCACGACCTCGGTCACGGCCGACATTGATCACTAAAACGCGTGCTTTCAGGCGCGATCCGGTTCAATTGATCGGATCACGCGCCAATGCCCGCCAGCCGATGTCGCGGCGGTAGAATCCGCCCGGCCAATCGATCACATCGATTGCCGCATAGGCGTGTGCCCGCGCGACCGCCACGTCGGCACCGACGCCCGTGACAGTTAAGACGCGGCCGCCATCGGCGAGGAGCTTGTGGCCTTCGCGCTTCGTCCCGGCATGGGTGATCGCAACGAACGGCATTGCCGCGGCACGCTCGATGCCTTGGATTTCGCTCCCCCTGACCGGCGCGCCGGGATAGCCCTTGGCGGCGAGCACGACGCTCAGCGCGGTTTTTGCCGAGAGCCGCGCCGGACGCTCGGGCAGACGTTGCTCGACGCAAGCGAGGAGTAAGGCAAGCAGATCCTCTTCGAGACGCGGCAGCATGGCTTGGGTTTCTGGGTCGCCGAAACGCACATTGTATTCGATGAGCCTTGGCCCATCCGCGCAAATCATCAGACCGGCGAAAAGGACGCCCTTGAAGGGGGCGCCCATTGCCGCCATTCCCTTGAGCGTGGGCGCGACGATCGTCCGCATGACGCGTTCGCGCATCCGCGCATCCATGACCGGCGCCGGCGAATAGGCGCCCATGCCACCGGTGTTGGGGCCGCGCTCGCCTTCGCCCACGCGCTTATGGTCCTGGGCGGAAGCGAGCTCCATTGCCCGCGTCCCATCGCAAAGCGCGAAAAACGAAACCTCCTCGCCGTCGAGAAAATCCTCGACGAGGATAGTTTGCCCCGCCGCGCCGAATTCGCCCGAAAACATCCGGTCGATCGCGGCTTCCGCCTCCTCGACGCTCGCCGCCACGGTGACGCCCTTCCCCGCCGCGAGCCCGTCGGCCTTGACCACGATCGGCGCGCCTTTCGCGCCCACATAGGTTTTTGCAGAGGCGGCGTCGGCAAAGCAGGCATAGGGCGCCGTCGGGATTTTGTAGAGGGTGCAAAAATCCTTCGCGAAGGACTTGGAGCCCTCGAGCCGGGCCGCCGCCTTGCTTGGACCGAAAACCTTGATCCCTGCCGCCGTCAGATGATCGACGATGCCGGCGACAAGCGGCGCCTCCGGCCCGGCCACGACGAGATCGATCCGGTTCGCGTTGCAAAAGCCGGCGACCGCCGGATGGTCCTTTATGTCGAGCGGTGTGGTGCGGGCGAGCGCCGCTATGCCGGGATTGCCCGGCGCGACGAACAGCGTTTCCAGAAAAGGGCTCTTCGCGAGCGCGATGGCGATGGCATGCTCGCGTCCGCCGGAGCCGAGAAGAAGAACATTCATGATCGAATCATTCGAGGCGCTGGCTATTGGCGGGATGATACCAGAAACTGTGCAATGCCCTCACGGGTCTGCAATTCTAGCCGATCGTACCAAAATGCTTCACGTGAAACATTTTGGTAAGATTGACGGTCTGCGCAAACGCACTTTTGGCGCGCGGGGCATGATACAAAGCCGGGGTTCGGAGCGAGCAAAAAGAATGCGGTAGATTTATCAGGAGTCATCTTGTCACATGACGGCATTTAGGCTTTTGCTTATCGGGTAGTGTCTCAGTGCGAAAATTTGGGCTCTTGACCAGACCCGAATCGCCGCCCTACCTCCTAAATACAAAGCTTATGGAGAGTGTATGCCTCACTATTGCGGCTGGGCGACAGAAGGCACTGAAGATTACTGGGTTCTGGCGGCGTCAGATGACGAAGCGAAAAGGCTGGTCGCATTAAATATCCCCAACATAGGTGGGGATGTGACCAAGCTTGAATGTGTTGCCAATTCCAAGTTTGTACCACCGTACGGCGTGATATACACGAGCGGCGGCCGGACCTTCACGGTTATAAAGACGTAGCAAATGACTCATTTCGAATTTTGATCACTTATGAGAATATTCGTCCGCCGAAGTCGGATGCATAGGTCGTGGAGCCTCCCACCAATTTCAAGTAGTAAAACGAGCACTGCTGAAAAGCTAACTGCAACAACCAGCTTCGTATCTCCAAAGTAAGCTACGACTAATGGCAGGGCTACCAGAATAGGGCTCCACCACGTTTGATAGCCGTCGCCAATCTTGTGTTCATCTTCCGCCATGGTTTCAGGGCCGACAGTACGAAGTACCATTTCGTAGCTCCTTTCGTAGTGGGTATGAGAATATTAGGCTGCGACTGGTATTTTATGTGATCCGAGTTCCTGTGGAATTTGGTTCGCATTCATTAAAGCGGCTATTTCTTTCAGCGTCCAGACGTAATCAGTCAGCCTGGCGTGCGTGTATGGGTCTCACGCAGCATCTAACGAACGCCCCCGAATTTGTAATACCTTACATGGAGGGCGACGGCACGGGCGTGGTTCTCAGTCTTGGGCTGCATCTCGGCGGGCGATATGCTCGACGAGGCGATGCTGAACGCCGCAGAGGCTCTCGAACTCTGGGCTGGGGCGACGATCGAAAGCGGCCAAACAATTCCGCCGCCGCGAATTATAACCGATCTCAAGACCGATTCGGAAGTCGCCGAGGAGTTGCAACACTTCATGGTGGCCCCGATCCCTTTTCCAAATGGCTTGTAGCGGCACGCGGCCGAATGGCAAAAAGCGCAGGCACAAATGAAGATCGAAGTCCATGTGGCGATGCAGGATGCGAACGACATCAATTCCCGCGCTCGTCAGCCGAAAGAAAATAACATGCGATCCGGCGGGATATTTTTTGTAGCCCGCGCGAATATCGTCGCATGGGCGGCCTCGTCGAGGCTCGGCCGCTACGGCTTTGATTGCGGTCTCTAGTTGGCGGACATAGAACTCGGCCTGTTCGACACCCCAATGTTTGACGGTGTAATCCCAAATCGCGTCCAAATCGGCTTGGGCGCGCGGGGAAACAACAAACCGTGTCACGGAGCGAGAGTTTCGGCACCGCGCTTGCGTGCGATGAAAGCCTCGAAATCGAACGGAGTCGATTGCCCGTTCGTTTCGCCCTCGATGAGAGCGGCCCGCAGCGCCGCAAGCTTGGTCTCTTGTTCTTCAAGAAGCCGCAAGGCGGCATGCACGACAGCGGATGGCGAATCGTAGCGGCCTTGCGCGATCTGTGCTTCGATAAAAGAAACAAAGTGGTCCCCGAGATCGAGACCGGCATTTTTGTTCATCTTGCATTCTCCACGAGCCACAATACCCTATTTTGGCCCTGCGTTGAAGCGGCGCCTCAATGCTCACCCGTATTGCGCGATGCCGTTGCCGAACGACCAGTTTTCCTTTGGGACTTCCAAAAGATTCACCAGAATGTTTTCCGGCCTGATGCCTGGGTTCTTGGCCAGAAGCTCGGCGATGCGCGCGAAAAGCGCTTTCTTTTGCTCGGGGCCGCGCGTGTTGTTGACGGTGATTTGGACGATCACAAGATCGTCGTCGCGGGCGATCCCCAGATAATTTTCGCCATAGAGAAAATTGCTTTTGTCATATTCGTCGATCGTCATGAAACGATCGTCCTCCGGCACGTCGAAAACCTCGCGCATCGCCTGATAAAGACCGTCCAATATCGCCTGGCGATATTCCGGCGCCTTGCCTTTCAATAGGGAAACACGGGTGAGCGGCATGGTTGCTCCTCTTTGCTAGAAATCCTCAGCGATCGAACGTCGCGCGCATGAGCCTAAGAACAGCTGCTTGCTCGAGAGTCTTTCCTTGCGCATGCTCCTTCGCGAAACCGGGCCACTTTCGCGGAGAATGGCCGGGGCTACGGGGGAGCGCCGCCACCGCCCATGCCTCCGCCGCCCATGCCCTCGCCCCCGCGTTTATGGCCACCACCCGAATGCGTGGCCGGCCGTGCCTCCGGCTCGGACGGATTCTGATTGATGTCGGCATCGGCCGTCCAGTAGCAATCAAGCCCGCCCCAAGGGCGGACGCAGAAAAGCTTGGCGTCCTTTGTATCGATTGTCACCTCCATGCCTTTCGATAGCGATAGACAATCGCCTTTCGTGAGTTTTGGCACACTAAATTTGTCCAGTCCCGCTTTGTCGTTCTTACCGAGGAAATCGAGGACCTTTCTCGAATCCGCCTCGTCCTTACAGGCGACGATCGGCTTGATGACGCTCGCGGCTTCCGCCATTGACGGCAAAAGGAGCGCGAGAACCGCGAGACATCGGCAATTGTTCATGAGCCGCACCGCTGTTGACAAACGCTTACGTGTCGCAGCCCCGCTCTGGCTGCACAAAATGATCATAGCACTTTGCCGGGGTTTAATATGCCCGCCGGATCGAGGGTTTGCTTGATCGCGCGCATGACCTCCATCGCCACCTTGTCTTTCACCTTCGGCAATAAATCGCGCTTCAATTGGCCGATCCCATGCTCGGCCGAAATCGAACCCTTCCGCGCCACCACGAGTCCATGCACGATGGCGTTGATCTCGTCCCAGCGAGCCAGAAACTCTCGGCTATCCGCGCCGATAGGCTGCGAGATGTTGCAGTGAATATTGCCGTCGCCGAGGTGGCCGAAGGCGACGAGCCGCGCGCCCGGCATGGCGGACGTCACCGCGCGCGCGGCTTCTTCCAGAAATGCTGGGATGTCCGCGATGGGAACGCTGACGTCATGCTTGATCGAGCCGCCTTCATGGCGCTGCGCATCCGGCAAAAGCTCGCGCAGCTTCCAGAAATTTTCGCGCTGATCGAGCGAGGCGGCGACCGCCGCATCCTCGATGATGTGTTTTTCGCCCGCCGCTTCGAGGAGCGCGAGCAATCGCGCGCCAAGCCCTTGCCGACTTTGCGAGCTCAATTCGAGCAGCACGTACCACAGGTGCTTGCTAGATAGAACGTCGCGCGCGCGAAAATGCGCGAGGACAAAATCCAGGCCGATGCGCGGGATCAGCTCGAAGGTGGTGATTTCGCCGCCAGCCATGTCGCGGGCGAGATCGAGCAGGGCGAGAGCCGCGCGGGGCGAGGCAAGGCCGATAAAGGCGGTCTCGATCGCGCGAGGTTTTGGATACAGTTTTAGGACCGCCGCGGTGATGATCCCAAGCGTGCCTTCCGAGCCGATGAAGAGATTTTTTAGATCAAAGCCCGTGTTGTTCTTTCTTAACTTCGATAAATCGGAAAAAACCCGCCCATCGGCGAGCACGGCTTCGAGCCCGAGCACGAGATCCCGCGCGTTGCCATAGGCGATCACATTCGTGCCGCCGGCATTGGTCGCGAGATTGCCGCCGATGGTGCAGGAGCCTTCCGCCGCAAGCGAGAGAGGGAACAAGCGTCCCACACGCGTGGCTTCCTGCTGCACGCGAGCCAAGATCATGCCGGCTTCCACGGTCATCGTGTTCGAGCTAAGATCAATCTCGCGCAGCGCCGTCATGCGGCCAAGCGAAAGCACGATTTGATTGCCGGGGCCGAGAGGAATCTGGCCGCCCACGAGCCCGGTATTGCCGCCTTGCGGCACAACCGGGCGCGCGGTTTCATGGCAAAGTTTGAGCACTTCCGCGATTTCTCGCGTCGAGCCGGGTCGCGCCACGCAAAGCGCCTTGCCATGAAAGCGATCGCGCGGCTCGCGCAAAAATCCTTCCATGCCGGGCGCATCGGCGATGACGTGCCTGGCGCCGCAAATCGCTTCGAGGCGATCAAGGATTTCCCGCGAGGCCACGTTTAGGCCCGCCGCGCTTTCCCGGTCGAAACTCATGCCTCGTCTTCCAAAGGTCAGGTAAGAATAGAGCCGGTTGGGGTGCCGTAAAGCGGAACTTTCATCGGGCGGGCGGCGCCTTTCCGCCCGCGAACTTGAAATTATTGGCCCGAACGGCGATTGCGACAACATAAACCCTCAATAGTGGATATAATCCGGTCACCGCCGAACGGTTTTGGGCTTTGCGGGCATTGCCGGACCGTTTTTGCAACGGCCAAAGTTTGCAAGGAGGTCCCATGGCCGCGCTCGACACGGTTTTGGCGAGGATCGATGGAAACCTCGATTTGGCTCTGGGACGGCTCTTCAAGCTGGTTGAAATCCCCTCGGTTTCGACCGATCCCGCCTATGCGGGCGATTGCGCCAAGGCGGCCGAATGGCTCGCCGCCGAGCTGAACAGCCTCGGCTTCGAGGCGGCGGCGCGCAAAACGCCAGGACATCCGATCATTGTCGGACAGGCCAAGGCCGCGCGCCCCGACGTGCCGCATGTGCTTTTTTACGGCCATTACGATGTGCAGCCGCCAGACCCGCTCGATTTGTGGGAGAGCCCCCCGTTCGAGCCGCGTATCGTCGAGGCCGCAACCGGCAAACGGATCGCCGGACGCGGCGTCGCCGACGACAAGGGGCAGCTCATGACCTTCGTCGAGGCCTGCCGCGCCTTCACGGAAACCGGCGGCTTGCCCTGCCACGTTACGTTCCTCATTGAAGGCGAGGAGGAGACCGGCTCGCCGTCGCTTCCGGCTTTTCTTGCTGAAGCCAAATCCGAGCTTAAAGCCGACATGGCGCTTGTCTGCGACACCGGAATGTGGGACCGGGAGACGCCGGCGATCACCACGATGCTGCGCGGCCTCGTGCTTGAGGAAGTTATAATTCAAGCCGCCGACCGCGATCTGCATTCGGGGGTGTTCGGCGGCGCCGCGATCAATCCGATCCATGTGCTCGCCCGCGTCATCGCCGATTTGCACGATGAGAAAGGGCGTGTCGCGCTTCCGGGTTTCTATAATGGCGTAGCCGAGGTGCCGGAGGATGTCGCCGAGCAGTGGCGCGAATTACGCTTCCGCGAAAGCGACTTTCTGGGCGAAGTCGGCCTTTCGGTTCCGGCGGGCGAACAAGGCCGGGGCGTTCTCGAAATGGTTTGGTCGCGGCCTACCTGCGACCTCAACGGAATCGTCGGCGGCTATACCGGCAAG
>JBATYB010000260.1:0-3153 GCA_049673825.1 Methylocella sp.
GGGTTAGCTTCTTCCGGTTTCGTTTCAAAGGCGAGACGGCGCGCGCCCTCGTAACTTCCATATTTTGGCCAGCAGTGCTCCCCGCCCGGCCGCGTCAGCCGGAGGCAATTGAGGTGATGTAGAGCGCGTGGCCTTGCGCCAGCGTTTGGAATGTCGAATAGGCCATCCAGACATAGCCGCGGCCGTCATAGTAGGGATTCCAGTGCATGCCCCAGCCGGTCCCAAAGCTGTTCTGCAGCAGCACGGCGCCACCGCCAAGGTCGTTGTCATAACCGATGATCATCATGACATGCCCGACAGGCTTCTTCTTCGGGTTAATCTTGATTTGGCCGTTGCCGACATACGGGCTCGGCGTGCCATCGTAGTGGCCGAAATCGGTGTAGAGGCTCGTGCCGTAGGCCAGCGGGACGCCTTGGGCGATCATCACGCGCACACTCTCGAGCCCCTCCGATCCGGCGATCGAGATCTTTTTCCAGCCAGTCACATCGAAGCTGCTGTTGGAAGGATATGTGGTTCCTCCATAGTCTTTCCAGACATCCGAGCAGCCGTCGGGAACCGGCGCGGTCTGCACGGACGGCGTACCATTGTGGGTCTGGAGGAATTGGAAACAAGAGGTTATCTGGCCGCCGACGCAGTTGTCGGACAGGATGCTTTTCTCCTCCAGCACCTTAACATAGGTATAGTCTGGGCTGGCCTGCAGCGACGCCACGTTTGGAGCGTAATTGCCGACCTGGGCCGCGGCGAAGGTTGCAAGCCCATAGGTCGAGGCCCAGACGAAGCAGCTCGGCGTTGTCTGCTTGCCGGCCGGCGGCAGCCATAGGGGGTTGACAGTTTTATTACTGAGCGGAGGCGTTGCCGGGCGCGGCGGCACAAAGACGGGACCGGGCTCGGCGACCGTCGGATCGTAACCGTAATCCATCGTATCGTCGATCGATGCCATTCTGGACTCCTGCGGTGTGACTACTGTGATAAATTGCTACTGGAACGCTCGCGCAAATTCAAGCGGCGTTAGCTAAAAACAGCCGGAGAACGGTCCCATATATTGCGGCATGGACGAAAATATTCCTGGACCGCGCAACTTCTCCTTTTCTTGCCCGGACGAGGAAGCGGGGCGCGGCGCGCACGCGCCCTCAGCATCCGGCACGGATAATCCGAGCGAAGATTATGCCCCCCCGAATCAGGCAGGCGGCGACACCACGCTCCTCGATGCTTATTCGAAGGCGGTGACAAGGGTCGTCGAGCGGGTCGGGCCAAGCGTCGTGCGGCTCGATATCCGCGACGGCGGCCGTGGCCGAGCCGGTTCGGGCTCCGGCGTCATCCTATCGCCGGACGGGCTCGTTCTCACCAATAGCCATGTCGTGCAAGGCGCCAAGCGCACCGAGGTGACGGCGCTCGATGGACGCACGCTCTCCGGCCGCGTCCTCGGCGATGATCCCGACACCGATCTTGCCCTTGTCCGGATCGACGAGGACGCGACGCTTCCGCCGGCAAAGCTCGGCAATTCGAAAATGCTGAGGCCGGGCGAGATCGCCATCGCGATCGGCAATCCCCTCGGCTTCGACGCCAGCGTCACGGCGGGAGTGATATCGGCGCTCGGGCGCTCGTTGCGGTCGAAAAGCGGCCGTCTGATCGACGATGTGATTCAGACCGACGCGGCGCTCAACCCCGGCAATTCGGGCGGCCCGCTGGTCTCGTCGCAAGGCGAGGTCATCGGCATCAACACCGCGATCATCGCCGGCGCGCAGGGAATTTGCTTCGCGGTGGCTTCCAATACGGCAAGTTTCGTGCTCGGAGAACTTATGGCGCACGGAAGGGTCCGCCGCGCTTATCTTGGCATCGGCGCCGGCACGGTTGCAGTGCCGCGCAGAATTGGGCTGCGCCTCGGCCTCGCGCAAAGGATGGGCGCCATGGTGAGCGCGGTCGAAGCGGGAAGCCCGGCCGATCACGCGGGCCTTCTCACCGGCGATATTTTGCTGGCCCTCGACGGCGCCGCCATCACCGGCGCCGATGATCTCGTGCGCCTGCTCGACGCGGAGAAAATCGATCGCGCGATTCCGCTTGACGTTCTGCGCCGCTCGGACCAGCGCCGGTTCTGGGCGGCCCTGCGCGAAAGAAAATAATTTTCGCTACCCAGCCGCGCCGCCGCTCAAGAATTCCTGCAAAACCGTCGCGTTGCTGCGCGGGTTATCCTTGGCCGCGAATAACAACGTGATAGTTTTGCTTTTCGAGGCCATGTCCCGCAGCTCGACGACCGCCGGATGATGCTTCAGCTCGGTAATATAGAGCGCCAGGCCTAAGCTAGCTCGCCACGAGCGTTACGATCCGGAGCAGAACGAGACCGGCCGCGAGCACGA
The DNA here is from genome assembly GCA_049673825.1 of Methylocella sp. GTDB lineage: Bacteria > Pseudomonadota > Alphaproteobacteria > Rhizobiales > Beijerinckiaceae > Methylocapsa. The sequence goes on from JBATYB010000260.1 coordinate 2,355, forward strand.
GATAGGCGCGCAGGACAACCATCCAGGTCTTTACCGCAATCGACAGGCGCGGCGGAGGCACTTCGCCGAGCGGCGGCATCCGCCAATTGTTGCGCGACGCTCGAGCCACCGGCGCGGCGATCGCCCTCCGGCCGTCCTTTTTTCCGGCCAGCAAAACACTCAGCGCGACGAGAACGGCGAGGAGGCCGCCGCCTCCGAGAATGGAGAGAATGACCGTCTCGCTGGCCGCCTCCGGGAACATGACGGAGGCGGTGAGAATGATCGACAACATCACCAGAACCGCGATAACGCCGCCGGCGAATAGGTTGAGCCGGCGGGTGTTGACCCATGGACCGAGCACCGCCTTGTCGTTGCACAAAAGCAGCAGGAACACCGTGGCGCTGGGCAAAAGGACGCCGGCGAGCGTCTGCACCGCATTGGTCAAGAGCCCGAGCGGCGCGCCGGGGGCCAGCACGAGCCCGGCGGCAACCACGATCAAGCCGCAATAGACGGAGTAAAAGCCCTTGGCGTCCGACGGCTTGCGATGCAAGGAGTGCTTTAGCGATAGCACATCGCCGATGGCATAGGCCGTCGACAGCGATACCGCCGAAGCGCCGATGACGCTCGCATCGATGAGGGCAATCGCGAACATCGCGCCCGCCGCCCGGCCGGCATATTTGCCTATTCCGCTCGCAACCGCTCCGGCGTCGGCGAAATAGCCGGATTCCGGCTGACCGGCGAAAGCCGCGGTCGCGATGGACATCATGGCGACGGCGCCGGCGATGACCAGCACGATGCCAAGCCAAAGATCGGCTTTCTC
>JBATYB010000261.1:0-8361 GCA_049673825.1 Methylocella sp.
GAAGTGCGGATTCTTATCCGCGAGCACGCCGGCCTTGACGTTGCCGAAGGACGTCTCCGGCTTGTGCTTGATGCCGTCGTAGAAGGCCTGGATGATGTCTTCGTAAGACTATCCATGATCCTGGGCATAGTCAGAGAGCAGTGGCAGGGTACCCCGGCCACTGCCTTTGTTCGCCTGTATTGCTTGGATCTATTTTGCTTGCGTCAGGGCGTCACTGATCCAAGCGCCCGCCCGCCGGGGACGCGGCAGGAACAGCTGCCCCCGACAAAGGATGTGTGATAGAGCTCGCAAGTCTTAGCTGGCGTGGAGCACATGCTTCCCATTCGGCCAGTCGCGACGCTGCGGCCGGTAATCAAGGGCGCCGCCGCCGGCGCCGCCACTGCTGCGAGGGGCGCGATCACCGCCCCCGCTAGCCCTCCATTAGAAAGGGTAGCTTGAGGATGCGGATACTCATGAGGATAGGTGGTATCAAAAGGATCTCTCGAGTCAGCCGCGTAGGGATCGCCGGGATAACCCATGTCTGTGCGGGGGACGGCCGTTTGGCCCCAAGCTGAACCGCTCACGACCAATACCGCAGCCAATGTGGCCGACGCCAGAGTGAAGGTGTTGCGTCTCATCTCACTGGGACCAACGACTTTTGCAAGACCCTGTGTAACGATATTCGTGTTCATGATGCGAGACTCCGTTTTTGTCTGACGATGAAATATGTAGACAAAGACCGGTCGTCGTTCCATTGTACCTTCGGAACACGAAAACAGCATTTGGTTTAAGAACCTATACTTAGGTTTCGGTGTCTATTGTTCTCAGAAATCCGGGGTGAACGGTCTACGTTCGCGCCGCGATCCTCGATCCGAAGAGGGAATTCCGCCGCGATCAAGCGACCTCTAATACCAAGTCTCATTGTTCATGACTCTCCGTTATCATGGCCGGGCTTGACCCCGGCATCCAATCACGCAAGCTGCAGGTTTGGATGGGCCGGTCAAGCCCGGCCATGACGAAGGGGGCCGATGGGTCATTCTCTTCGAGAATTGGTATAACGCGACCGCCGCGCAAGTTTCAGCCTTGCACGCCGCGCGCGCGATTCCGAAGATGGCGCTGCGCGATCATGTCTTTGCCTACGCAGGACTGACCGCATGCCGTCAGCCGGCATGGCATGTGTCGTGGATCGTATAGCCGCCCGTGCTCGAGGCATTCTTGAACGTCAGCGCGCCGGAGGCACGATCCAGGTAGTAGTAGCCGCCGTGCACCGGGTCGTGCCAGGAGATTTGGCTGTTGGTGATCTTGGCCGGAAACGAGTCGGCGGTGCTCCGGTCGTAATCGACTTTGACGCCCCACGTCGTTCCGCTTTTCGGATTGGTGCATTGGAATTGGGAGAATTGATCGCCCCGGGATTGACGACCCGGCTGAGCGGCAGCCGCGCCAACCGAGGCGGCCAGCGTCGCGACGGCAAGCCCCAACGTCACCGCCAACCCGCCATAGGCGGCGGCCCCGTTGCGGGATAACGATTCCGGAAGAGTAGGCATCGGCTTTCTCCATTTTAATGTTGCTCGTTAGCTTTCCGGAGATAAAGCGCTGCCGTTGCAAATGGTACTGGGAAGAATACGGGGAAGGCCACCTCGGCTGGCAGCCGAACGGTGTTGTCCGAACCCCCTGGGCCTAAACCGGCATTCCCCATATGGCCGCCGGTTTCAGCCTCGTCCTGCGTCCGTTCCGCGCGTCGTGCTATTCGCCAAGCACTCTGCGCACGAGGTCGATCGTGTTCTTCGCGCTGAGTTTGCGCATGATGTTTTCGCGGTGAAACTCGACGGTGCGCGGGCCGATGCCAAGCACGCGTGCGGCTTCCTTGCTGGAGGCTCCCCTCACGATTTGAGCCAGCGTCGCGCGTTCCCGTGGCGTCAACAACTGATGACCAGGAAAAGGCTTCAACATGATGTCCAGTGCGCCGCTCAGTTTCTTGATTTCCCGCTTGGCTTGCGTGAGCTCGGGAGCTTCCAGAAGCTCCCAATCGCCGTTTCGCCTCGTTATGGTGCATCGGTGTGCGCGCGCCACGTCCAGCATGTCCACGGCCCTGCTCGCCTGGAGCGAGTATGTGCAAAGAACGATCATTTTCTGGCCCGCGAGAAATTGATCGAGTTCATGCTCGTACTCGCAGAACTCCTCCCAATGTTTCGATTCGAACCTGAAGCGATCCGGTGGGGTGTGTATTGAGCCATGAAAACCAAAAAGCCGTGCATTGCCGCTAGCCCTCATCCCCTCGTATCCCCTGGCCAAGGCGCCGTTGAGCTTCTCGCTCCAGCGGCCGGTGATTTTAGTCAGTATCTCGATGCGCCCGTGTGCCAGATGCTGGTCAAAATCCGGTATTTCGCGGCGTAACAACGTCTTTGCGTCTTCCTCCGTGATCGGGCCGGAGACCACCCACACGCAGAATTCGTTGCTTGCCAATCCGGCCGCGAAATAGCTAGCCGCCGTGTCAAGCAGGTCCGCTTTGGTCTCGAAGAAAATACAAAGATGCGCCCCCCAGGGCATGTCGCCCATGACGGGAATGCCGGTTTTGCGTAACGCCGGATCGGGGGAATGCCGCTCGGCAAATTCGGCTTCGGCCCGCCGTGGGGCCGGGACTTCGCGGCCGCGGCTATGAATTGCGTTGTCGCTGGCCGCGCGCTCGCGCGAGCGCAACGGCTCGGCCGCCTTCTCTCTGAATTTCTTAAAATCCGATGACACGGCGCGCTCGCCTTCCAGGCGGGAGGGAACTCGTCTCTCAGCCACCGGCGCCTATTGCGGTGCCACGGCCAACAATAGTCAATATTGCGTCTTCTCCGACCGATTAGCGACTCTTTTATTCTTCACGGTTACGTGGAGCCCCGAGGTGCCGCCGCTTTCGATTGTAGACGGCCGAAAGTAGGCCACTCACGCCCTTCCCCCGTCGATTACCCGGAACGGCCCGGCCTTTTGGGTTGCTATTTCGATCGGGTCCGTCCAACCAGCCAGCATTCCAAAACCAGCCAGAGTGGTCAAAACTGGTCAGCGCCCGCGCCCGGCAGGGCGTACCGGTGCGTGCAGGGCTGCGTCCACTGGGCTTTTAATTCGCCCGGTCGAACTACAGCCCGCTGAAAGTGGGCAAATTTTGGTCGAGGACACAGTCGATCTGGACGGTCGGCGAGGGATGGCCGCGCAGAAGGCCACCAAGGTGCGCCGTCAGCTCTCCGCGGTCGACGCCGGCCATCCGGCGCCGCGGGCGCGTCAGGAGGAACTGGAGGACTTGCTTCTCGCCGCGCCTGCCACCAGCTGGGTTGAAGCCGTGGCCAAGGCGCGTTATCTTCTGATCCTGTTTGCGCAGTCGCGGGCCGGCGAAGATCTGAGGCGGGCCAGGCTCATCGCGGACGTTTTCGCCGACTTCGAGCGGCTGCTTGCAGAACCGGAAAACCCCGCCGTCGCGGGTGACGCGTGGCTCGCACCCGCGAGCCTCATTCAGAGGAGGATTGCGATGGCAAAAGGTCAGCAACGCGGAAACCGCGAAGCCAAGAAGCCGAAAAAGGAAAAGCCCAAGGTCGCGGCGACCGCCCAGGCGCCGTTCGGGCTCAACCCCCCGAAATCGACGGGGGCGAAGGACGATCGAAGCAAGAAGAAATAGCACGCCATAACGCAACTTGGCTCACATGCGATCCGCGCGAGAGGGTCCGCGTTGGGTCGGCGTCGGCTGTTTTGGGGATGCCCACGGCACGGCAGCTCGCCCTCCGGCCCGCGGGCGTTAGGTCCGCACCGCGAACAGCCGCCCTGAGTTGAGCGAACACCGGCAACTCTTCATTTTCAGATTTCAAGCTGGCGCGCCCACCGCGCAAGATTGGTTGCGGGAGCCGATGGGCGGCGACGCGCGAGCGCTTCGCGCCCCGTAATTCTCTTCGAGATAAGCCCCGAAGGTCTCGGCGCCCGGCGGATCGATTGGCGCGCCAAACTCCTTGATCGTTTTGGCGACTTCCGCATCCCGACGCGCCGCGTCGAGAAAAGCCGAATTCATGAGTACATAGTTGCGCGCGGTGATTGCGGGCGCGCGGCGCAAAGGGAAGTGAACCGTCCGGGTCAGCCGTGCAGGCTAATTTTGCGTCCTTCCCGGCCTCACCGGAGAGGATGCGTTCGCCCTGGCGTAACTCCAGCCGCGCGCTATAATGCCTTATCAGGAAAATGGCGGGTTGCTTTGCGGCCCTCTTGCGCTAGGCAAACTGGGAGTTTCCGCCGTTCACTTGCTTCGATTGTTGCGAGGTAGCGATGAACGCACCATCCATCCCACCAAAAAGTAGCCGTGGCGCGACGGGCGCCGAGGCGATTGGCATAGCCGTAGTCGTAGCTCTTGCCCTTGGTTTCCTTGGCTTCTTGGAGTTTAAGGATTGGCTAGTGGGGCCTAAGTCGGGCGGCTATGTGAAAATCGGCGCGATCGTGGGAGAATGGCAGGCGGCTGGCCGCCCCTGGCGCATTGTGTTTCGAGCGGACAAGACGATTGGCATGAGCTCCGTTGGGTCCGCGGAAACAGATACCATGGAACCGGGCACGTTTCGCCTGTGGACCGAGGGCAATGTCTTGATCGACATGAAGAACGGCAGGAATTTCACGGCAACGTTTAGAGGGCTCACGCCCAACCAGTTTGACCTTGTGGACTCGAAGAACGGAGCGGTGACGGTCTTCGCGAGAGCGCCGTAGCGCCGATCGGCCGGAAATCACCGCCATCCACCAGCGGTCCTCCATCGGAGCCGGCGGATCTTTCCCATTCCATCTTACCCTTAAAGCCGCTTCACTCCCCGTAATTCTGCTTGAGATAATCCCCGATGGTCTTGGCGTCCGCCGGATCGATCGGCGCGCCAAAGGCCTTGATCATTTTGGCGACTTCCGCATCCCAATGTGCCGCATCGAGAAACGGCGAATTCATGGGAATGTAATCGAGGCTGTGACAGGCGCCGCACTGGCCCTCGACAACATCCACCCCCGGCGCCTGCTTGAGATGCACGGCTGGCTCATCGGCCTTGGCCGAAGCCGGGACAAAGGCCAGCGCGGCAAAAATCACGATCCACCTCATGGCCTTTTCCTCAAGCGACATCGATTGTCACGGTTTGCGCGACGTTGTTGTTGTAGCCCGCCGGGTTTGGGATCAGCTCCTGGGTCTGGGTTTGGCCAATCTTGTTGGTGGCGCGGGCAGTGAGCGCCAGCTTGCCGCGCCGCTTGGGGGTAAACTCATGGCTCCAGGTGCGAAAAGCGAATTTGCCTGGATCTTCTCCGAGCACCGCTTGCGTCCAGCTCTTTCCATCGTCGGCCGAGATTTCGACGGAACGGATGCCGTAGCCGCCGTCCCAGGCGATCCCGCTTATGGCTGTCTTGTGTCCCGCCTTGACGCGTGCGCCATCGGCCGGGTTTGTGATAAGCGAGTTCACGACGATCTCGGTGATCGGCGTGGTGACGGCCGCCTCCTGCGAAATAAAACGCGCAACCAGCGGAAACTTACCAACCGGAATCCGGTAGGCCGTCTTCATCCAGAACCCTTCGAAGGGCCTTGTCACGGCCGTGATGCTGGTAATGTGCTTCACCCAATAGGTCGCGGTCCAGCCGGGCACGACGATCCGCGCCGGAAAGCCGTTCCAATGCGGCAGCGGCTCGCCATTCATCGCATAGGCGACGAGCGTCGTCTCCTCGATAGCTTTCCACACGGGAAGGCTTTTTAGAAAATCCGGGGTCTTGTCGAGGACGGGGCCGTCGGCGCCGTCGAACACCACTTCGACCGCCGCCTTCTTGAGCCCAGCCAAATCGAGCACATCCTTGAGCATGGCGCCCTTCCAGCGCGCGCAGCCCATCGCGCCAGAGCCCCATTGGACGCCGGCGACATGGGGCTGAAACAATCCGCGGCGATTTCCCGCGCATTGGCAGACGGCGGCGACCTCGAATGCGGGCAGCCTCTTCAAGTCGTCGAGACCGATTTGCAAATTGCCGTTGGCGCCCTCTCCGCCCAAATTCAGTTTCCACGTGCTGGCATCAACTTGCGGAATGTCTGCGAGATGATAGCGGACGAAAAATTCGTCGTTGGGGGTGATGGCGGTGCGCAAATAAGCGAGCGGCGCCTCGTAATTGGGCGGCCGGTAGGTCAATTTGATCAGGGGCTTTTTGCCGGGCAGAGTGGCGAGAACGGCTTCCGCCCGCGTTCCCGCCGGCAGCAAGGGCGAAAGCCAGAGGAGACCGCTGTTTGTTGACTCGGCGCCGCCCGCTGGGGCCATTAAGGCGCCGCCGCCCCCGAAGGCCAGCGCCCCGCCGGCCGCTTCGAGCAAACCGCGCCGTGTGATCATGAAGCTTCTCCCTTGAGGCGTCTGCCAGCCGCGTTCTTAGCAGGTGAGCGACGGAAGGGGCAAATTCTCAAATCTCAATCAAGTGAGGAATGGCTCTTCTATTTTGATCGCTATTGTTTTCCTTTGGAGGTATTTTCCCGCCAATTGAGGGGAATGCGATGGCGCTTCAGAGTGAGCGCATGAACCGAGCAAAAAGGGCAAACCATGTCCAACAAATCGGCGAAGGCAGGCGGCGCGCCTCATGATGTCGTGATCGTCGGAGGCGGATCCGGCGGAATTGCGACAGCGGCGAGCCTGCTCAAGCGGCGGCCGGACCTCGATATTTTGGTCATCGAGCCGCAAACAAAACACTATTATCAACCTGGCTGGACAATGGTCGGAGGCGGCATCTTTCGGGCGGCGAGCACCGAACGGGACGAAGAAGGCCTCATGCCCCACCGCGCGCGCTGGCTCAAGGGCTCTGCCGCGGCTTTCGCGCCCGATGCCAATGAGGTCATCCTCGACAATGGCGAGCGAATTGCTTATCGCATGCTCGTCGCGGCGCCCGGCATCAAGCTCGATTGGGGCGCCATCGAAGGCCTTCCCGAGACGCTTGGCAAGAATGGCGTCACATCGAACTATCGCTTCGACCTTGCGCCCTACACTTGGCGTCTTGTGCAAGAGTTCCGCGGCGGGCGCGCGCTCTTCACGCAACCCCCCATGCCAATCAAATGCGCCGGCGCTCCGCAGAAGGCGCTTTATCTCTCCTGCGACGAGTGGTTCCGGAACGGATATCTTAAGAATTCAACCGTCGAGTTTCACATCGCGGGCGGCGTGCTTTTCGGCGTGAAGGATTATGTCCCGGCGCTGATGGAATATATCAAGAAATATGGCGTCGCACTCAACTTCAATAGCCGTCTCGTCAGGATCAACGGTTCCGCCAAGAAGGCTTGGTTCGAGGTGATCAAGGACGACAAGAAGGAGACTATCGAACGCGGCTTTGACATGATCCATGTCGTTCCGCCGCAGCTCGCTCCGGACTTCGTCCGCTCAAGTCCCCTGGCCGACAAAGCCGGCTGGATCGAGGTCAAACAAGACACCTTGCAACACGCCCGTTTCGCCAATGTTTTCGGACTTGGAGACGCCTGCTCAGCGCCGAACGCCAAGACCACGGCGGCGGCCCGCAAGCAGGCACCTGTCGTGGCGGAGAATGTCCTGTGCGTTCTTGCCGGGAAGGCCCCGCACGCCACCTATGACGGATATGGAGCGTGTCCATTGACGGTGGAGCGCGGCAAGATCGTATTCGCCGAATTTGGCTATGGCGGCAAATTGCTGCCGACCTTCCCCAAATGGCTCTTCGACGGCACGCGGCCGCAACGTATCCCCTGGTTCCTCAAGGTGCGCGTACTCCCGCCGGTTTACTGGAAGGCGATGTTGAATGGCCGCGAGTGGCTCGCTCGGCCGTCAATTGTTCCGGCGAGTGCCGCGCCAAGAAAATCGTCCTAACCCGAAGCGGCGGCCATTTCGTCAATCGCTTGCCCGTCTGTGAAATCGCGCGCCATCGCCAGCGCTGGTCCCGAGGATGCAGCCTCAAGGTGATGGCTCTCCCGGATAGCGGTCACGCTTGCAACGCCCGGCCGGGCCTCACCGGCCGCGCGGATGCGCGGAGCGGTAGGCTTCGAGAAGCCTTGCGCTATCCACGGCGGTGTAGATTTGGGTCGTCGAGAGCGAGGCATGGCCCAAAAGCTCCTGGATCGCGCGGAGATCGCCGCCGCGCTCCAAAAGATGCGTGGCGAAGGAATGGCGCAGCGCATGCGGCGTCGCGCCGTCGGGAAGCCCGAGCGCGCCGCGCAAGCGCGCGACCGCGAGCTGGATGACCCTCGGGCCAAGCGGCCTGCCCCTGGCGCCAAGGAATAAAGGTTTTTGGGGCGCGAGCGCAAACGGGCAAAGCGCGACGTAAGCTTCTATTGCTTGGCCGACTGGCGCGATGATCGGCACGCCGCGGGTCTTTTGGCCCTTGCCGGTGACCGTCAGAACGTCGCGCGCGCCAACCGGCGCCTCG
>JBATYB010000262.1:0-5756 GCA_049673825.1 Methylocella sp.
GATCAGGATCGTCACGCTCCAAGGCTTCATCGAGGAGATGGACTTTCGCCGCAACGGCGCGCGCTTCCTTTTGCGGGTTCATTCCACTGAGGGGCTTGCGCCGGACCGGACGCCGTTCCGGGTTCGCCTGTCCATGCGCCGGACGCCGCCTTTCGAGGCCGGCACCTATGTGCGCCTCAAGGCCAGGCTGCTCCCTCCCGCCCGCGCGAGCCTTCCCGGCGGCTATGATTTCGCGCGCGACGCCTGGTTCGCGCGGCTCGGCGCGGTCGGCAATGTGTTGGGGCGCATCGAGATTGTGCCTTCTCCCGAGTCGCCCGGGCTCGCGGCCTCGGCGATGATGGCGATCGATCGCGGCCGCAATGCGCTGGCCCGCCGCATCGACAAAATCGTAGCCGGCGATTCGGGAGCGATCGCGGCGGCCATGGTCACCGGCAAGCGCGACCTCTTATCCGGCGAAGCCAAGGAGGTCATCCGCGAGGCCGGGATCTTTCACATCATCACGATCTCCGGCGTCCAGATGACGCTTGTCGCCGCGATCTTTTTCGTCGGCGTGCGCCGTCTTTTGGCTTTGAGCCAGACCCTCGCGCTTTCCTATCCGATCAAGAAATGGGCCGCTCTCTTCGCGATTGCGGGCGCACTCTTTTACGATATCGCGACCGGCTCGCGGGTGGGCACCGAACGCGCCCTGTTCATGACCCTAATCATGCTGGCTTCGGTTCTGCTCGACCGGCAGGCGTTGACCATGCGCAATCTCGCGATCGCCGCGGCGCTTGTCATTCTGATCCAGCCGGAAGCGATCATGGGCGCGAGCTTCCAGCTGTCGTTCGCGGCGGTGGCGGCTCTGGTTGCCGTCTATGAAGCGCGCATGACGGCGGTTGAGACAGGCCGCGCGGAAACCTATCGTCTTGCATCTCGCCCGGTCGAAGGCGAGCGCAAGCGCGTGGCGCTCGAAACCTTGAAGCCGCTGCTGCGGCGAGGCCCTTTGGGACTGTTGTTCGCGACCTTCTGCGCGACCTCGGCCACGGCTTCGTTCATGGCCTATAATTTCCACGAGCTCAGCCCCTATGTGCTGATCGGCAATCCGCTGACCCTAATGATCATCGAAATTTTCGCGGTGCCGGGCGCGCTCCTCGGCACCTTGCTCTATCCGCTCGGCCTCGACGCCTTCGTGTGGCAGTACGTCGGTCTTGGCATCGACGGCGTCATGTGGGCCGCGCGAGCCATTGGGAGCTGGCCGGGGTCAACCATCCACCTTCCTGCTTTCGCGCCCTGGGCGATTGTTTTTCTCAGCCTCGCGGTGCTGTCTTCCGTGCTGTGGCGGACCGCGATCTTGCGCGCGACGGCGCTACCGCTTGCCGCGCTCGGCCTCCTCGGCGCGGCGGCGGGGCCTTCCTTCGACATGGCGGTGGCGCCTGCGGGCGACGCCGTGGCATTCCGCGCGGCGGATGGAAGGCTCGCGGTGATCGGCCGCGGCCGGAATGCGTTTACAACCGAGCAATGGCTGCGCGCCGACGCGGACGGACGCCTGGCCTCCGACGCTTTGACCAAGGCAAATTGCGACAAGCTCGGTTGCGTCGGCCATCTCGCCTCCGGGCGGACGATCGCCCTCGATCTCGACAGGCAAGCTTTCGCCGAGGATTGCAGCCGCGCGGATATCATCGTCACCCCGCGTTTCGCGCCCTTGGGCTGCGCCGCTGCCATCGTGATCGACCGCGAAAAGCTCAAGCAAACCGGCGCGCTCACTCTTGCTTTTGGCAAGGACGGTGTCGTGCATATGCGCGCGGCCCGCGCGGCGGACGAGGACCGTCCCTGGTCGCCCGCGCCAAAGCGCGGCTGGGGCCGCGCTCTGCCGCTCGCACAAAATCAAGATACCAGCCAGGAGCCGGAGCCCGGCGAACCGGAGGGTGCCGAGGCGTCGCCGCTGGACTAGCGGATCACACCACGTCCGGTGTTTTCCGGACCGCAGCGCATGCTTTTATGCGCGGATCGGGTAGTATCCCAGCTTGAATTTCGGCAATGGGTGGCAGGCAGACCTTCGGCGTTACGTCTCACAGCCAATTATGACCCATAGTGGCCCTTCGCCGAAGTTGGTCGGAACGTCAATGAACGACTCGAAGCGGTCGTCCGCGATGCCGCAGTCATCCGCTACCGGAGCCGCCATCCGAACAAATGAGGTCGGCGCCGCCAGGCCTGTGGCCCGCGCCGCCTTCCGATTTAGTAGTCACCGCTTCCGACCAAAGGGTGGATGCCGTTGCCACTGCGACTGTGACGATGACGGATGCCGTCCCCACTGCGACTGTCACGATGAGAGTGCGGGCGTTTGCGCTTCACTACCTGCACTATTGGGCTCGCTTTCAACACTGAACGCGAATTGGGACTGACCGTTGGCAGAGCGGACGCCGCAGGCATACCGACCGCGCAAACGAAGATCGCAGCAAGAACGTAACGCATTTGGTCACTCCCTTCGGGCCGATAGGCCTTTGGCCTTGAGCCCCACCGGATGCCTAGCACAGTTTGCCCCCGCTTGGGAGGAAGAGCTCTGGTGTTCGCGCCCTGTGAGCGCCTTGGCGATCGAGCCCGCGCTAACCCCTCGATCTTCAGACACGACGCGCCCGCCCCGTTACCGCACTCCCTACGATGACACCTACCAGCCAGCGCGAGGTGTCTGAAGATCGAGGGGTTTAGTTCATTGCGCCAACTTTGCCGCTAACGCGGCCTTGTCGCTTGTTCGCCAACGCACGCCTCCGAGGTCGTCTCCTGTAAGCGCGACAGCTTGGCCTTCACCAAGGCGAATAGGTCCATGGCGATCCATAGTAACCCTGGGATCCATTGTAATAAGGAACGCCAAATGAGCGCCCGGAAAAACCCCCGCGCGGACTTTTCTGACCCCTAGCGACCTCATACTCGCCGCCCGGGCTAACGCCGGTCAGCACTACCCGCGTATTCTCCAGGCCATTCTCCTTCACCAGCTCATAAAGTGTGGCGGCATTCTTAGGCGAGATACGCACGCAGCCATGCGAGACGGGTTTGCCAAGATTCTTTACGTCGAAGCTGCCGTGGATGGCATGACCGTCTTTCATAAAGAAAATGGAATGGGGCATGGGGGCGTTGTCCCACTGTTTGCTATACCAAATTTTGTTCATAGAGGTGGCAGTATAGGTTCCCGATGGAGTTGAATATCCTGCTCGGCCAGTTGATACCCGCCATTGATATGTTTTTACCCCATCCAAAGAAACTGTCATTTGTTGATTTGTTTTGTCGATGTTGACGAGGACGGCGACCTTCTTGGCTCCGGCCACACCCGCGTCAATCGCTCTGCGGAAGCCGGAGCCCGCATGAGCCGTCACCGGAAAGAGAACCAATGCCGCGAAAATGGCGGTCAACGAAAGCGCAATTCTCATCAACTGATTTAAGGATGTGCACATATGCCCCCCAAGGCTGCGGAAATGAGCATATGCCCCGCCGCTTCGTAGCACCTTAGCCGGAATCCCTCAGATGAACGCCGAACCGGCACAGATGGTTCCTGCGTCCGCGAGTCCGCAGTTGGCGCACAGCGGCCATAGATCGGACTTCTGCTTTGGGTCGAAAGCCGAAATTCAAACTGACATTACCATAGGTTTGCGCAAATGCAGGCGCGCAAGGCGCGCCGAGATACGAAGCGGGGATAAGAATGAGTTCCCCCCGCAGCCTTTCCCGAAAGGTCATTCCCGCCGATCTGCCCTAACGCGTGGGGATCTGGCGAAAGGCCGCGACGGGCCCGAGCGCCGCCGGATCCGCCTCCGCGACCTCCACCTTGTCGACGCGGGCCTGCGCGGGACCACGCCAGCATGCCGCGCAAAGCGCCTCGACGGCGTCCGGCGGGCCGGCGAGGAGAGCCTCGACATCGCCGTTCAGGCGGTTCCGCACCCAGCCCCGAACGCCGCCCGCGCGGGCTTCCCTTTCCATCCAGACGCGGTAGCCGACGCCTTGGACATCGCCGCCGATCGTCACCCGGACGATTTTTGTCTCGCTCGTCATGGCTGCGGCGAGCCGCCGTCTGGATCGACCCGGGCGCCGGCGAATTTGACGCCGTGCGCCTCGATCCCGAAAATGGCGAGGACCGCAACGGTCACGGCGACAATCGCGGCGACTGTCGCTAGCGCGAAAGCGTAGTTTCCGCCATTGGCTTCCGCGATGCCCGCTTGCAGAGTAGCGATTGGCGAGGCCAGCAAATTGCCAAGCTGATAGGCGAAGCCCGGAAACGTCGCGCGCATGCCTTCGGGGGAAAGCTCGTTGAGGTGCGCCGGGACGACGCCCCAGGCTCCCTGAACGGCGAACTGCATGAAAAAAGCGCCAACCGCCAGCGTAACCGGGCCCGCGCCATAAGCCCAAACCGGAATGAGCGGGAGAGTGAGCAGCGCGGCGAGCGCAATCGCCCGGCGCCGGCCGGTGCGTTGCGACAGCGCGCCAAACGAAAGTCCGCCAAGGATCGCGCCGATATTGTATACGATCGCGATGAGGCCGACCGTATGCTGCGAGAAATGACGCTGGAGTTGCAGGAACGCCGGGTAGAGGTCCTGCGCGCCATGGGCCAGCAAGTTGAGTGCGGTCATGAGCATTGCGACATAGAGGAACCGTCCCGCGTTGTCGCGCAGCATATCGACGAGACCACCGCCGTGTTTTGCGTGGCCGCGCGCCAAAAAGGCCGGCGATTCCTCGACCTTGGCGCGAATATATAAAACGAGCAGCAGCGCCGGCAGGACGCCGATCATGAACATGCCGCGCCAGCCGAGCAGTCCATAGAGCGCGAAATAGGTGATCGCGGCGAGCAGATAGCCGCTCGGATAGCCGGTCTGGAGCACGCCTGAGACCACGCCTCGCGTTTGGGGTGGAATGGTTTCCATCGTGAGCGCCGCGCCGACGCCCCATACGCCGCCCATGGCGACGCCGAAAGTCAGCCGCAGGATCAGGAATATGGCGAGGCTCGGAGCCAAGCCGGACGCAAATTCGAGCATCGAAAAAAGCAGAATATCGACCATAAGCACCGGCCGGCGGCCATAGCGGTCGGCGGCGAGGCCAAACAGCAGCGCCCCAACGGGTCTTGCCGCTAGGGTGAGGAAAATCGCGTAAGTGACCGTCTCCACGCCGGTGTGGAATTCTTGCGCCACATCCTTGAGCACAAAGACAAGGATGAAGAAATCGAAAGCGTCCAGCGTCCAGCCAAGGTAGCTCGCAATGACCGCGCCGCGCTGATTGGGGGTAAGGGAACGGAGCAAGTGAAGCATGGTTGCTCCTGAAGGACCGGTGGGAGACGGACTCAGGCTTGCCACAAATTTTGCCGCTTGCGGGGAAAAAGGCGCCTTCGGCTGGCCGGCCGGATGATTGGCCTAAACGGCGATATTATCGATGAGCCGGGTCTTGCCGAGCCTTGCCGCGGCGAGAAGCCGGATTGGTCCCTCGCCGCGCGACGCGATGGGGCAAAGGGTTTCGGCATGACGCGCCTCGAAATAATCCGTGACGAAACCCGTCGCGGCAATGGCGGCTCGGGCAGTATCGAGCGCGGTTTCGATGGCAACTCCCCCATTGATGTCGCGGGCGCACCGGCGAAGCGCCGCATGAAGGCAAGGTGCAACGGCGCGCGCTTTTGCCGACAAAAAGACATTGCGTGACGACAGCGCGAGGCCATCCGCATCGCGCAGGGTTGGCGCACCAATAATCTTTGTCTCGAAATCGAGATCGCGGGCCATTCGCGTCACGACCTTGAGCTGCTGAAAATC